>JAUUZV010000008.1 GCA_030592085.1 Clostridia bacterium
AATTTTGTGAAATTATAAGATTTAAAACTAATAAAAACACAGCAACAGCTAAAGAATCGATGGAAAAAAGAGTGAAAAAAGGATTCCTTTTTCTGAAAAACGGAAACACAACTCCTATCCATAATAATGCAAAAGAACTTAAAGGATATAAAGACCATGAAATACTTTTTGTAATTAATAAATCAAGAAATAACACAATAACACAATATATAGCAAGAAGCATGGTTAGTAAAATTGCTGTAAACATTTTATTTGAAGCGTTTTTTTCATTTTTATGTCGCGTTCTATATTGGGGATAATCTTTATTAAGTGTAAATTCTGATACATTAGGGTTAATAACAGTAGTTTTACACAAAGGACATGATTTGTGGTAATCTGCTAATTTAACTCCACACTGGACACAATATGACATAATAACCTCCTTTTATTGGTTGCTTTTTATGGTAACTGGTACACCAAGCTGTACGAGTCTACTAAATAGATGTTGTTCAATATGTGCAGGCTCAATACTACGTCCAAAAGTCATATACATATTATCTTTATAACTACCAACACCACAAGAACATTTTTCGTGTGGTGAAGGACTTGGCAAAAAAGTTACAGCAGTTACATGTTTTTCTATCTCCATAGGAAGTTTAACAATTCCCATGTTAGAAAGAGTTCCTGTAAACTGAGACGAACCCATTGTATTGCTAATATAACCTATAAAAAGATTTTTAACATCTACAGGAATAAATTTAAGAAATTGATTTTTTGCAAGTGAGCAATTATCTTCAATCATTGTTAATAAATGATTATGAGTTAAATGCTCACCCATAAATAAAGTGATTTGATTTATGATATCTTGAAGACTTTCAACTTCTCTAGGATTTATTGTTGGAATAACAAATAATGAAAAATTTCTCATACAGTTTATGCGATAAAAATTTCTGACATTAACAGGTATTTGAAGAGCAATATTTCTGTGATTTTTCTTTTTTTTGACTTGTTTAGCTTGCAAGTGAATAATTGCCTCAAGATATAAAGCTGCTAAAAAAACAGTGATTGTTGCATTATACTGTTTTGCTATTTTCTTAATGTCTTTAACTGTGAAGATGCCTGTTGTAACATTATAAAAACCATGGGGTAATAATTTATCTTTAATTTGATAAATATGTTTTGTTCCAAATAACGATCTCTTTTTAACTAAAATATTATCTTTTTCTTGGTCATAAACTTTTATAAAAGCATCTTCATATTCACTTTTACTTGGCTCTTCATCAATTGACATGACTCCAAGAAGCACTTCTGGTACTTCTCCAAGTAAAAACAAATATTGATGAAGTAAACATTTTAAAAATTCCGTTGCACCGTAACCATCAGTTAAACCATGAAATATTTCAAGAGCAAGGGTTTTATCATAATATTTAACCTTGTACAAAAACCCATTATTTAACAAAGGATGAATCCGCTCACAAGGATAAGGTGTATCAGGCCAAACAAGTAATTTGTTATTATTTACTTGAAAATAATTCCAAAAAACTCCTCTTTTTAAATGAACATTATAATAGGGGAAGCGATGTCTTATGTTTTCAAGAGCTTTTAATAAAAAAACAGGATCAACTTTTTTTAAAAGAGTGAGGGCAACGCGAAAAACAGCAGTATCTCTAACAGACTCTCTGGCAGGATATATTTTTGCTGAAGTATCTAGGCGAAACCAAGTTGGCGTATTGTTTTTTTTCATAATCTGTCTCAAATCAAATAAGTATACCTATATTATAGCGCATTTTAATAAGTAAATATAATTTTTTGCCTAATCAATAAAAATGTATTATGATATGGCTCATAATGGAAAATGAACATGTAATAAAAAAAATAAAAATTCCTGCGATAGTTTTATATACCTTCGGTCTTATATTAGTAGCTTTTGGAATTTCAGCAATGATTAAAACAAATTTAGGGATTACAGTTATAACTTCGTTTCCATATTCTTTACACTTTATTACGAATACACTTACTATTGGAACATGGATAATCATTATTCAATGTATTATTTTGCTTATAGCGATTGTAGTTTTAAAAAAGCTAACAATTAGCATGGTAGCTTCATTTGTGACAGCATATTTTTTAGGAGTAATAGTTGATTTTTTTGATTGGTTATTTTTACCAATAAATATTGAATCAATTGTTTTGCGTATTGTATTAGTTGTTTTTTCAAGTAGTGTAATTGCAACAGGAGCTGCTTTGTTAGTCCATAGCGAATATCCACCTTTTCCTGATTTAGTTTTTATTAGAGATGTTTCAAAGATAAAAAAAATAGATATTGGTCGTTTTAAACTATACTTTGATATTGTGTTTTTTACACTAACTGTCAGTGTTACGTTAATTGTACTTCATAAAGTAATTGGGGTGGGCATTGGAACAATAATTTCAGTCTCCCTTGTGGGACTTATAATAAAGAAGGTAACAAAATGGGCAAATAAACGAATAGTAACAACATATATGGGAAACAAAGAAAAAACAACATCCTTTCTTGAATACAATTTAATATCATTTATTCAAAAAACAAAAAAAACATAGAAAAGCACCTACAATTTTATTGCGTAACTTTTCTATAATGTGTACAATGCTAAGTATCTATAATGAGAAATAAGGGATGGACTATATGACTAAAATGTGGAAAGAAATATTCGAACAACCAACAGTTTTAAATAACTGTTTAAAACAAAATAATCAAATAATAAATGATGTTATAAAAGATATTGAAACAAAAGAAATCACCAATGTTGTGATTGTGGCAAGGGGAACTTCTGATCATGCTGGAATTTATGGAAAATACATAATTGAGCATAATCTAGGAATACCTGTATCGTTAGCAGCACCATCAATAATTACTATGTATGATAAAAAACTAATATTAAAAAATAGCCTTGTTATTGCAATTTCACAATCAGGGCAAGCAGAGGATGTGCTTGAAGTTATTAAGTGTGCTAATGAACAACATGCTATTACAATTGGGATTACTAATTTTAAAACATCGCCTATTGCATTAAATTGTAAATATCATTTATACACTAATGCAGGTATAGAAAAAAGTGTTGCTGCTACAAAAACCTTTACGGCACAGATGATGAACATGGCTTTATTAGTTGCTAAATGGTCTAAAGATGAACATTTAGTAGATAGTCTTTCTAAAGTCCCAGAAAAAGTACGTGAAACATTAAAACTAAGCAAAGAGATTGTTTCACACATAAAAGAATATGTAACTATTGAAGATTGTTTTGTGTTATCAAGGGGAATAAATTATGCTATTGCCCTAGAGAGTGCTTTAAAAATACAAGAAACTACCTATGTAAAGGCAAAAGGATATGCTATTTCAGACTTTCATCATGGTCCCTTTGCAATGGTTGGTAAACATACTCCTGTTATTCTTTTTTCTCCTGAGGGTCCGTCATTAGAAGATGCTAAAGAAATGATTGAAAAATTAAAAAAAGCAGAAGCTAGAATAATTATTGTTACAAATAATCAACAATTAATAAAAGAAAACAAAACTACTTTTGAGATTCCTAAATGTAACAATGATTTAATAACTCCTTTTTATAATATAATTTTTGCACAAATGTTTGCATGTCAATTAGCTTTAGCAAAAGGCTTAAACCCTGATCAACCAAGAGGGTTAAATAAAGTAACTATTACTCGATAAGGAGAAAGTATGACAATCGTCAAACAAACACCAACAATTTTAAATTTACCAGAACTAGATCAGCAATTTAAACCTATTGCCATTTATAATCATGCGTATAAAGAAGAAGTTTTAAATTCTAAGAATATTGAACGTATTAAAATTGCACTTGAGAGAACAAATGGACTTGTTGCTGTTTTTGAAACAATTATATTTGGAGAACAAGAAAACAGAGAAGAAGATAATTTGCGTTTTATTGAACGATTAATAAAAACTTTACTATGGGTTAAAGGTGGATGGAAAATTACAATTGGAGGACCTAAATATTTAACTAAATATATTCAATCAATTTATTGTATTGGTGGTAAAAGGGAATTTGATGCACATTTCGTTAAGAGAGTATTTGAAAAAGAGTTAGTAATTACTAATTGTTCATATGAAACATGTCCAGAGGAAAATGATGAATCAAATACTGTTGGCAAAAATCTTGATGGTTACCGAATTGGATTTGATGCAGGAGGTAGTGATAGAAAAGTATCTGCTGTTGTAAACGGAAAAGCAATTTTTTCTGAAGAAGTAGTATGGTATCCAAAATTACAAGAAGATCCAACATATCAATATGAAGGAATAATGGATTCAATAAAAAGAGCAGCTACAAAAATGCCAAGAGTTGATGCTATTGGTGTTAGCGCTGCAGGAGTATATATTGATAATAAAATTATGGCAGCCTCATTATTCATAAAAGTTCCAGAAGAAGTATTTGATAAAAAAGTTAAAAACATGTTTTTTGACATTCAACGTGAAATGGGAGGAATTCCAATAGAAGTAGCAAATGATGGAGATGTAACAGCTTTAGCAGGTGCTATGAGCTTAAAAACCAATCAGGTATTAGGAATCGCCATGGGAACATCTGAAGCTGCAGGGTATGTGGATAAAAAAGGTAATATTACTGGTTGGTTAAATGAATTAGCTTTTGCACCAATTGATTATAGTTTAAAAGCCATGGAAGATGAATGGTCAGGTGATATTGGTTGTGGAGTTAAGTACTTTTCACAAGATGGTGTTATTAAGCTAGCGATAAAAGCAGGAATTATTATGGATGAAAGTTTAGCTCCTGCTAAAAAACTAATTATTGTACAGGAATTAATGAAACAAAATGATATTAAAGCTAGAAAAGTTTATGAAGGAATAGGTTGTTATTTAGGATATAGCTTAGCTTATTATGCTGAGTTTTATGACATGAAACATGTATTACTAATGGGTAGAGTGACTTCAGGAGAAGGTGGTAATATTATTGTTAACAAGGCAAATAAAGTATTACAAGAAGAATTTCCAAAACTAGCAGCTACCTTTAAATTATCGCTTCCTGATGAAAATAGTAGGCGAGTTGGACAATCAGTTGCTGCAGCTAGTTTACCTATAATTAATAAAAAAATACATTTTCAAACTTAATATAAGGATTGACACCTATGAAAACACATAAAAACATAAAAACAGAATTTGCTAAAAACATGAATAATGAATGTCCATTACCAGAATATCCACGACCACAGTTAAAACGAGAAGAGTGGAAAAATTTAAATGGACAGTGGTTATATGCAATTGTTCCAAAAGAACAAAAAGATGTTGATACTTTTGATGGAAAAATAACAGTTCCTTATTGTGTAGAATCTTCTTTATCAAATGTAAAAAAAGACTTATTACCAACACAGAAGTTATGGTATCAACGAACATTTAAAATTAAAAAGACCTGGTTAGAAAAAAAGGTACTATTACATTTTGGAGCTGTTGACTGGCAATGTGAAGTATTTATAAATAAGATAAGTGTAGGAACCCATCAAGGAGGATATTTGCCTTTTTCATTTGATATCTCAGATTCTATAATAACAGGAAATAATGAAATATTAGTTATTGTATGGGATCCAAGCGATAGTCACTGGCAGCAAAAAGGAAAACAAAAACTATCTCCTGAAAAAATCTACTATACTCCTTGTTCTGGAATATGGCAGACAGTATGGATTGAACCTGTTCCAAAAAACTATATTGAAAAAATAACAATGACACCTAATATAGATAAAGAACAATTAATATTAATAGTGCATACAAATGAAGAGGATAATCAATCTTTTAATGCAAAAGTGTCATATAAAGGAAAAGAAGTGACAAGTGTAAAAGGGACATGCAACGAAGAAACAATTATTAACATAGATAAACCATTTTTATGGCATTATGATCACCCTCATTTATATGATATAGCGATTGAATTTAATAATAAAGACCAAATTGTTGATAGGGTTGACAGTTATTTTGGTATGAGAAAATTTGGTTTATTAGAAGATGATAAAGGAATAAAGCGCTTAGCCCTTAATAATGAAATAATATTTCATCATGGGGTGCTTGATCAAGGATATTGGCCAGAAAGTTTATATACTCCACCAACAGATGCAGCGTTGTTATTTGATGTGAAAGCCATAAAGAAACTTGGATTTAACATGGTAAGAAAACATGTAAAAGTAGAGCCAAAATGATGGTATTATTATTGTGATACAGAAGGACTTATTGTCTGGCAAGATATGATTAATGGAGGGAAAAATGGGGCTAGTACAATTGATATTGCAAAAGCTATATTAACTGGTAAAAATAAAGGAAAAGATAATACCCTTAGGACTTATAAAAAAACCATGAGAGCAGACAAAACCTCTAGAGATGATTATGAAGCAGAATTATTTGAATTAGTCGATAGTCTATATAATACACCTTCAATTGGTATGTGGGTTCCATTTAATGAAGCGTGGGGACAATTTGATTCAACTAGGATTAGTGATTGGTTAAGAAAGTATGATAAAACTAGAACAGTTGATAGTGTGAGTGGTTGGTGGGACCAAGGAACTGGTAATATGCAAAGTCATCATATTTACTTTAGAAAATTATCAATGCCAAAAATTATTAATGATAGAGCTTTTCTATTATCAGAATATGGAGGATACTCTTTATTTACAAAAGAACATGTATGGAATAATAAAATTTTTGGATATAAAGTGTTTGAGACTAGAGAACAATTTGAGAAAGCATATATTGAATTAATAGAAGAACAATTAACTCCTCTTATTGAAAAGGGGTGCTGTGGGGCTGTTTACACACAGTTAACAGACATAGAAAGCGAAATAAATGGGTTTTTTACTTACGATAGAAAGGTATTAAAAGTAAACGAAAAAAGAATTAAGAAAGTAAATGAGTTGGTTTTTAGAAAATAAATGAAAGGGAAACTTATGAATAATATATTAGATATGGCAAAAAGCAATTATGAGGAATTAATAACTCATAGAAGATATTTACATGAACATGCAGAAACACATATTGATTTACCAATAACAACCAAATATGTAATGGAACAATTAACAAAGATGGGATATGAACCTGTTGAAATTTCTAAATCAGGAGTCCTTGCTATTGTTGGTGGAAAAAAACAAGGAAAAACATTTTTGCTACGTGGTGATATGGATGCATTACCGCTAAAAGAACAAACAGGTTTGCCTTTTTCATCAAAAACAGACAATATGCACGCATGTGGCCATGATTTTCATACAGCTATGTTATTAGGTGCTGCAAAAATTTTAAAAGAAAAAGAAGAAGAGATAGAAGGAACTATAAAATTAATGTTCCAACCAGGAGAAGAAACACTTACAGGTGCAAAAGCCATGGTAAAAGCTGGTATATTAAAAAACCCTGATGTAAATGCTGCTATGATGATTCATGTTTTTTCTGGTATGCCAATTAAACAAGGTGCAGTAATATTTTTTGGAAAAGGTGCCATTAGTGCAACTTCTGATTGGTTTTATATTGATGTTAAAGGAAAAGGCGGACATGGGGCAATGCCAAACACCACAGTAGATCCTTTAAATGTAGCAGCTCATATTCATACAGCATTGGCAACAATAAATTCGCGAGAGATTGATCCCGATCAAGTTGGAGTAGTAACAGTTGGACAAATGCATGGTGGAACAACTGGTAATATTATTCCAGATAGCGCTTTTTTAGAAGGAACAATTAGAACATTTGATGATAAAACACGTGTTTTTATAAATAAACGTGTAAAAGATATTTCAGAAGGTATTGCTAGTACTTTTAGAGCAAAAGCTACAGTAAAGTTTTCAAATGCTTGTCCATCTGTTGTTAACGATGAATTGGTTTTAAAAAGTGTCTTTAAAGCGACAATGAAACTTGTAGGACCTGAAAAATGTATAGACTTAGAAGCTTTAATGGGAAAACCTTTTAGAATGCCTGGATCTGAAGACTTTGCTTTTATTAGTGAAAAAGTACCATCTCTTTTATTAGCCATGGATGCTTCTTTATATAATGGACAAGAAGTTTACCCACAGCATCATCCTAAAGTTGATTTTGACGAGAGTGTATTACCAACTGGAGCAGCTGTATATGCTAATGCAGCAATAGCTTGGTTAAAAGAAAACAAATAGGATTATACTCTTTGTTCATTAAGAACCTCAATCATTGCTAAAAAGTTTTTAAGAGGTATATTATATTGAACATTATGAACAGTATTAAAAACAAATCCGCCATTTTTTTTGAAGATGGCGATTTGTTTACGTGTTTCTTCTTTAACTTGATCAACGCTTCCAAATGGAAGAGTTTTTTGAGTATCAATTCCACCACCCCAAAAGACTAATTGTTTTCCATACTTTTCTTTTAGTAATGTCGAGTCCATTCCACTTGCTGAAAATTGTACAGGATTTATTATATCAAAACCAGCTTCTATAAAACCAGGTAGTAGAGGTTCAACTGCACCACAAGAATGCTTAAAAACCTTCCATTCAGTGTTTTTATGAATCCAACTAGTCATGCGTTGATAATATGGTAAATATAGTTCATTAAAAGCATCAAGAGAACAAAAAGGAGCTAATTGAGTTCCAAAGTCAGTTCCACACATGAAAATTGCTTCTACCTTATTACCAACTGCTTCATAATATAATTTAAAATTTTCTATTGCAATCATAGACTGTTTATCAAAAATTTCTTTTACATAGTCGCGTCTAATGACTGTAGACATATACCATTCTTCAATATCTCTTATTCCTTTTGGGTCTTTTAACATGGGGGCTGGAACTAATGCAATATCTCCAAGTGCGCTAGTTCCTGGATTGCCAATAATAGCATAATCAGTTTCGTTATATATTTTAGAGGTTTTATCTTCTATATATCGTAAATCATCATCATTTAAAAGAGTAAATTCTTCTAAATTATCATTAGGGTCTAGATTGTCTTCATCAATGGGGTGTTGTCTAACAATAGTATCAAAGTAGTATCCTCCCTTTGGCATTCTTCCGCTTGGTAAGGAGGAGGTGTCTCCCTTTGGATACAGTAATAAATCACCATTTTTTGAAGGATTTGTATTAAATTTCTCTGGAACTAAAACGGGAGTTCCGTCAAAGGTTTCAAAACGTTTCCAATTTTCGTTTTTAAATCCAAATAGATTGTATTTAGGCAGAATGCTAACTACATCGGTTGGAATATGAGATTGTAAATCTTCATCTACTTCTCCTAACATCTGGTAGGGATCTATAACTTTGGTTGGTACTTTAGGTAAATCAAAGTGATTTCTTACAAGATGTAACAAACTAGCTGAAATACCTGTTGTTGGAGTAGAACCAAAATCCACTGGAACAAATGAAGTTTCTTCATGATTAAGTGCTTTTTTTATTAATTCTCTTGATTTCATATATGTATCCTTTTTTAAAAACATGTTGTGCTTAATAATGTATATATCCATTGTATAACCTGTATAAAAAAATGTCCAAAAAATTATTATCGATTTACAATATAGAAAACAAAAGATATACTTTTTATAAGCTTAGTATGTAAGGAGAAAACAATGGCATATCAAATAATTCACACCTTTGAAGGTTTTATTAAATCATTTAAGAATATAAATAGTGAGGAGCTATTAGAATATAATATAGAAAAATGTCTTAATGAACTAATAAAAAGGAATATAGATGGAATTGTAATAAATGTTGATGGTAATAATGGTTATCTTGAAAAAAATGAAAATTGGAATACCTTTATAATTGGTATGACTATTGCCAAAAAACTTGGTTTTAAAATGTGGATATATGATGAAAAAGGATATCCAAGTGGTGGAGCAGGTGGAATTGTTATACGTGACAATCCACAATATGAAGCAAAAGGTATTAAACATCACAACAATAATTATTACATATCAAACATATATGAAGGATCACATGCTTCTGGAAACTTTCACGAAAAAAGGCGATATATAAATTTATTAGAAACAGAAGCTGTAAAAAGTTTTGTAAAAGTAACCTATGAAAAATATAAAGAAAAACTCCCAGTTCATCTATTTGATAGTTTTGATGCCTTTTTTACAGATGAACCTTCACTTATGACAGTTGTTACTGAAGATATAGATGGATTGTTTGACAAAGAAATTCCAGTTAAAGATCCTATTGATAAAAATATCCCAATTACACCTTCAATCCCTTATAGCGATGAATTAAATGAGTATTATTATAATAAATATAACAAAAACATATTAGATGATGCACCTGAATTATTTAAATTTAGTGAAGAACCTTCAGAAATAAAGTGTAGATTTTATGAAGCAGTTAGTAAAACATATGAAAAAGCATATGCAATGGTACTTTCATCGGCTTGTAAAGAGTTAGGCAAAAAACTAACAGGACACCTTCTTTTTGAAGAAACACCCATAATGAATGTGGCTTTTCATGGCAATCCCATGAGAGTGTTAAAACACTTTCAATTACCTGGAGTTGATTTGCTTAGTAATATTCAATCAAATATAAGCGTATTTGGTCATAAAATGGTTTCTTCAGCAGCTTGGCTACAAGGAATTACTGGAATAATGACAGAGACAAGTGATTTCTTTGAAAGAAGGCTTGCCAATAAAGGTATCACACAATATAAAAAGGTTATTTTAGCACTCTATCGTCAATTTGCACTTGGAGTAAGAGAATTTTCTTTTTATTATAGTTATCACTTATACAACTTAGAAGAATACAAGTTTATTGCAGGTACAATAAAAAACCTAAGTAAATACGCAACTGATAACGAATTTCTTCCAGAGGTTGCTTTATATGTTTCATTCGAGACAATATGGTCAGGTTTTTATCCAAGTTTAGCAACGCCTTTTAATCTATATAAAGAGCAACCTAAATATATTAAAAACTTTGAAACAAAAATTATTAACACATGTGAAGAGTTATATGAGAAAAATATTCAATTTACTCTTTTTGATGAAAGCACAATACAAGATATAATTAAAAAAGGAGTAACAAAAGTTATCCTCTCAAATTGTACTGTAATAAGTAAAAAACTATATGAAGTTTACAAAAAAAATGAAATTCAAATTTATGGAGACATTCCTGAATATATTTATAATGACGAGTTATTAACAAAAATAAGTGATTTACAAGTTAAAGACCTTTCAATGCTTAAACAAAGAACACCTAAATTTACATATGATGATGGATTGATTTTTACTACATATACAAATAATAAATATTTTTGTTTTAATCCTAGTGAAAATAATATTAGTATGAAACTAAAACAAGACTTCATAGTTTATAGTCCATTCAAAGATGAGGAAACAACTTATAAAGCAAACACTGTTATAAATATAGAACCAAGTGAAAGTATATTTCTAAAGTAAAATATTATTTTTTTCTTGTAGCTTCTTTAATTTCTAAACCAGTAAGATAATCAAGTTGTCTAGGTTCATATTCTTCGTTTTCACGTTGTCTAGTCATTAAAGTATAATCCCAAGTAGCTTTTCTAGCATCATCTCGCCATGGTCGTCTTTCCCAACAATAACCTCTAAAAGGATCACGAGTTTTATTCATCCACTCAAGTAAATTGTCATGTAATTTGTTTCTTATTGTAAGAAAAGATTTGTGGGTTATAAGATTGTCCAATTCATTAGGGTCGTTTTCTAGATCATAAAGTTCATCAGTACCTTCTAAAAAGACAGTTAATTTATAGCGGCCATCAAAAACTGCTCTCATAGGTTGAAAACCTCCAAAACCATCATGATCAATTTCATAACGACCAAACTCAATATATATTTGCTCATTAGTTTTTATTCCATCATATAAAGCTGGTAAAAGACTAATTCCTTCAAGTAATTTTGGAATAGGAAGACCCATGTAATCCATAACCGTTGGAACCACATCAATATGAGTTGATGGATAAGAGTAAACTGACTGTTTTTTTATTAATTTATGATGCCATGCAATGAAAGGGATTTTTGCAATGCAGTCATAAGAGGAAGGCCCTTTATTGTTAATTTTATGATTATACAATGCATCTCCGTGATCAGAAGTAAATAAACCTAGGGCATCTGGAGTATGTACTTTCATTGATTGATAAACATCTCCAATTAATGAGTCAACATACGATTGACAACCAAAATATGCTTGAAAATTCATGTTAAATTCATCTTCTCTTTTTAGTAAGTTTTCACCAGCCCATGCAGCATAGTGAGGGCTTTTGTTTTTAAGAGAATCTCCTAGTGAAGGATTTCTTACAAACTCATAATCACTATACATATCATAATATTCATTGGGACAGATAAATGGATGGTGGGGCTCGTCATATGAAACGACTAATAAAAAATCTTCATTTTTATGTTTTTCCAAAAAATCTAAGGCTTTTATTGTAACCTGATATCCATAAGTGAATTCTTTTTTTACTATCTCTTTATCCATTAGAGTCATATCTCTTGATTTTAAAATATCAGAATCACTCATTGTATCTAAATAATTTTTCATATCAAACCAGTAATCACTATCCCAACCATCAGGACAAGTTCCTAATCCAAAATAATCACTTCCATCAAGATGCCATTTACCGATGTAAGCGGTTTTAATACCATTGTCACGTAAACGTTGACCAATTGTTTTAACATTATCTCCTAAAGCCATAGAATTTGACCACATTCCATTTGTATGAGGATAAGTACCTGTAAATAGAGCTGAACGAGCAGGTCCGCATACAGGTTGGGTAGTATATGCTTGTTTAAAATTCATACCATTTTCTGCAATTTCATCTAGACAAGGGGTTTTTAAACCGGTTTGCACATTACAATTTAACATATCAAAGCGCTGTGTATCTGTCATAATTATTACAATTTGTTTTTTCATTTTTTCTCCTATTTGACCTAAAATTCTGTTAATTAAATACTTTAGTTTATTTTACATTATTATTTTAGCTTAGTCGATAATAACCAGTTTTTATCAGTTTCTCTACTTTTTATTTAATGTAAATAGGTCGTTTATTTCTACTTGTAATATTAAAGCAATTCTCATTGCTAAAATTAAAGAAGGATTGTAAGCTCCTTTTTCTAAAGCAGCTATAGTTTGTCTAGTGCAACCTACTAAATTTGCTAATTCTCCTTGTGTAATATCAGCTTTACCTCTCCGAATTAATCTAATATTATTGTGTAAAGAATATAATTGATTATCCATTAACTGCCTCGTTTCTTATATGCAATAATAGTCATTAATGCATATACAACATTAGAGACAACAATTAAGCTATATGCAATTACCCAAAGCCATCCAACAGGAACAGAACCTTCTACTTCATATTTTAAAAACAAAGAAATGGTAAAGATAAAAATGTAAATTATAACAATAATAAAACTTGATGTAGCGGCATCTTTTATTACCAATTGATCTCGTTCATCAGAAAGAACAAGTTTTTTATTAAAGACATGTTTTAAAATAAAGTCACTTAAAAAACCAACAAAAAATAGAGCTGCAAGTAAAGCGCTTTTTATACGATTATCACCCCAATTTGCTATTGCATCAGTAGATAATAGTATTATTAAAAATAATACACCAACGAGTCCCCATAAAGACATTGTAAGAATTGATTGCTTCATATGTTTACTCATATTAGCACCTCCACAATAAATGTAATATATTTCATACATAATGTCAAGTGAAATTTACATATTATAATTGTTTTCTATATTCCCTTGTTTATTTGTTATGGCAAATTTAATGTGGGTATTATAATTCTATACAATATTGGAGGGAAAAATATGAAAACAAAAGTTTTAGCATTCTCCTTAGTAATAATATTTGTAGTTAGTTTAGTAACAATACCAGTTCATATATATGCCGCAGAAGAAAATGGCGAAATTTTAAGAGAGTTAGGAATTTTACAAGGTGATCTAAATGGTGACCTTTTACTTGACCAACCACTTAAAAGACAAGATGGTATTGTATTATTATCACGATTATTATTAGAAGAGGAATTAGCAAGAAATTATGATGGAATATCTAGTTTCACAGATATAAGTGATCCATATTATGAATCATATATTGCCTGGGCTGAGGACAGAGGAATAACTGAGGGAATTGGTGGAGGTTTGTTTGGATACAATCAACCGCTAACACACCAACAATTATTAACTTTTTTACTTAGAGCATTAGGTTATGATTTTTATGGAGATCAATTTTTTAAAGTGCCTGAAGCTGCTGTAGATTTATTATTAACAGATAGTTTAGAAGACATGAGTCAAACTGCCACAAGAGAATTTATGGCAGAGGTAACAGTTAATACTTTAAGAAGAGGGCGAGTAAAGTATGGAAATATTACACTAGAGCGAAGTTTAGCAATAGGTGATGATAGGATTGATGCTAATAGCCAGCTTTTCCAATTAAGAACCATAAGTGCCAGAAATGGATATTTATTATTGCTCTTTGACTTTCCATCACTAACTGAAGATAGTGAAACTGACAAATTGTTAAACATGGTTCTTAAAGAAGGTCCTGATATTGACGATTTAAAAGTTACATATAGATTACAAGGTGAAGAAGATTTTAATGAAGTACAACTTAAAAAAGCTTTGTATGATTATAATACTGGTCAATTAGTTGTGACATTTGATCAACTTGACATAGGTGATGCAGAAAACGTAGAAATAAGAGTTAATAGATTAGAACTAAGAAGTGAAGTAGCCAATGAAGCTGCTTACGTTCTTTTACAAAGAGGTGGCGTTACAATAAGTGAAAGTGAAATTGATGAAATAATTAATAGAGTCATCGATCTTACATTACAACCATTTATTGGTATGTATACAGGTGAACAATTAAATGGAGGTTCGCTATTACCTTTAACTAAGGAAACTTCAAATCCTTTATATGAAGCAAGTGTTCTTAGTGGAGAATCAGTACTTTATGAAAGTGAAAATGATAGTGACAATATATTAAGTAACATAACTTTATCTTCTAATGTTATAAAACCAAATTTAGATAATTTCTTTGTTCATGTGTATTTAGATGGTCAATTACTTATATGTGATGATTGTATTAGTAAAGAATTAATTGGCAATACAATAAATACAAACTTAAGAGGTATAGAAAAAGCTGACATAAAAAGAATAAATATGTTTTTTAGTTATTTTAATAACGATGAACTATTTGAAATGATTGAAAGCGAGTATTCACTAAATAGTGAGCAAAGCAGAGAAATAGTATCGTCAGTACTTATTGGATTACAAGGAACACTAAATAACACTGCAACTACTTCAATTAGTTCCTTTGGTAATTTAACAATAAATCAATTTGTAATAAGTGCTCGTGAAAAAATTACACTTGCTGTAGAAACAGTTATTGTAAAAACATATAGAGAAGGAAATGGATTAAAGGAAAATGAAATAGTTGGTCTTGTTCTAAATGAAAAAGGGGTATATGTTGAAGAAACATTCACTCTTTATGATTATGGAAATGATTTTTATGATGAATATAGTGCAAATAATACCTTATTAAGACAAATGGGCGATAGTGGTTGGTTTAAAGTCTTATACAAAGGAAAGCCAATTAAAGTAACAAAAGAAATTGATAAAGCTACACCATTATTAATGTCTGCTGATGGATCAATAGGAGATACTGTAATACTACATATTTCAAACGGAAAAGTAATGTATTGGGATGGCCCAGACAATGATTGTGACGGAATAGATAATGACTGTAACAGACAAGCTGGAGGTGGAGACTGTGATGATGATGATGTGAATATTTTAAATACCACAACTTATTATGATACAGTAACTATTGATTTTTTAAATCAAACATTAAGAGTAGGTAGAAATCCACAAACAGGAGCGACTATTAAAATTACTGATTCAAGTATATTTTACTTAGACGATGATGACGATGGAGATACGGTTCCTACTGATACTTTACGAGTAGAATACGGAAATGAACCAACATTTGAATATGCAAAGATTGTTACAGATGAAGAAAACAATGTATTGTTTGTTCACTTATTTAATAACTATGAAGTGTTTATAATAGATGAAATTAATGAAGGGGATAAAACCATAAAGGTTATTTATACAAACTCAACCAGTTTAACAGATGAGGATATTAATTATCTTCTAGAAAATGGTGTAAAGGGAGATAAATTCATAGTAAGAGAAGAGTTTGGACAAGTAAGTGGCATATCAACAAGAAGCTTTGGACAATTACATGAATTAGTAAGTTATACAAATACTGAAGGCACAACCAAAAAAGTTGCTAAATTTAAAGCTGGAAAAGCTTTAGCAGATACAGTTAAATCAGCTAGTGATACAGGCACCTGTTCAAGTATAGTTATAGGAAACAATATAGATTTCTCAACAGGTTTAGTTATTGATGAAGCGGATTTTTTAAGTGCAAGGGCAATATTATATGTAGATGAAAATCTTCCAGTCTTTAAAGACGATAATAAAAAATATGAATTTAGAGGACATGTGACAGTGTTAAAGTAATAAACATAAGAAAAACAATAAAAAAAAGGAGCAATTTTTGCTCCTTTTTCTATTGCATTAAATTTGGTAAAAATGTGACAATTCCAGGAAAAGTAATTAATAAACCAAGTAAGATAAAAAGGGCAATTAGAAATGGCCAAATACCTTTAAAGATTGTCTCAATAGGAACATCTTTGGCTACTCCTTTAATAATAAACACATTCATTCCAACTGGCGGAGTAATAACTCCCATGGCAACAACTAAAACAATAACTACACCAAACCAAATTGGATCATAGCCAAGTACACCAACTGCAACTGGATAGAATATTGGAATAGTTAATAGTATTAAGGCTAGTGCATCAATAAAACACCCTAAAACTAAATATATTAATAAAATAATAATAATAATTCCAAAAGGAGGTAGTGGTAATCCAGTTGCCCAATTTGCTAGTGCAACTGGTAGTTGACTTACGGCAATAAAACGTCCAAAAACTGTAGCACCTGCTACCATTAACATAATCATAGCGGTGGTTCGTGTAGTATCTTTTAGTGAAGAAACAATCCCTTTAAAATCAATTCTCTTTCTTAGTAAAGTAACTAATAAAATACTAAAAGCCCCAATGGCACCTGCTTCTGTTGGAGTAAAGTAGCCAAGAAATAATCCTCCAATAGAAATCATAAATGTAACAATAACTTCAAATAGACCATTTTTTAATGAGTCAATTAAATCTTTGAAGCTAGACTTAGGACCTGCAGGTCCTAAACTAGGGTTTCTTTTGACTAAATAAGCAATGGTTAACATATATAGTGTCATTAATAATAGTCCAGGAATAATTCCCGCTAAGAATAATTTTCCAATTGACTGTTGAGATGCAATCCCATAAATAATAAAGATAACACTTGGAGGTATTAATACTCCTAGTGCTCCACCTGCTGCAACGGAAGCCGTAGATAGAGAATCATCATAATTATATTTTTTCATTTCAGGAAGTGAAATTGCCCCCATGGTTGCAGCTGTTGCTGTATTAGAACCACAAATAGCGCCAAACATAGCACAAGCAGCTTGTGTTGCAATAGCTAATCCACCTGGTCTATGACCAACTAAACGATAAGCGAATGTATATAAGCTAGAACCAACACCCGAGTAAAAGGCAATAAAACCCATCCACACAAACATAGGTATAACACTTAGAGAATAACTAGAAAAAGTACTATATACTTCTGTTGTTGCCATACTTAATGCAGCTTTAGTTGATACAAGTACAGCAAAACCTAAAATACCAACAAATAACATACTAAAAGATATGGGCATTTTAAAAGAAATAAGAACTAAAAATAATATAATACCAAGAAGACCAATTAACTCGTTACTCATGATGATACCTCCTGGCAGCTGATGATAGTTTTACATAAAGTAACTAGACTTAAGATAATAAAACAACCAGCTAATATATAAACCACAATATAAAAAGGCATCTGTGTAGTTGGTGAGAGTTCATTACTCTTTAATATCTTTGTAGCATATTCAATCATTTTGTAAGAAAAGATACTAAGAAGTAAAAAAGAAATACCATTAATAATAAAACCAACTATTTTTTGTGCTTTATTATTAAATTTCTCAACTATAAAGTCAATGGCAATATGTGAATTTGACACCATACATTGCGCTAAGCCAAATCCAATAATTAATGCAGTAAGAAAACCTGTAAATTCAAAGGTACCTAATATTGGTTTGTGAAAAATTTTCCGCATGATTACATTTAGTACAACTAACAACATAGCAATAACAATACTAATGCCAGCAAACTTATCAAGCATGCTGGCAGTGTAATTAATAACTTTAGTAATTTTTTTTAACATATAAACCGCTATTCTTAATATTCTGCATTATATTTATCAGCTAAAGTTTTAATTAAAGCTAATACGTCAGTTTCAATACCCATCTCTGTTAATTTTTCTTGATATGCTACTTGAACAGGTGTAACCTTTTCAATCCATAAAGAAGCTTGCTCATCTGAAAGAGTAATAACTTCCATTCCTTGCTCATCAACAGCAAATGCTAATCCCGCTTCATTTTGCATATCCCACAAACCAATACCTACTTCATTATAAAAGTCTTCAGTAGTGGATTCAATTATCTCTTGTAAATCACTTGGGATTGAACCCCACACATCATTATTCATAGTGACAAAAAACAGAGTGTTATACAAGAAAGGTGTTAAAGTTAAATACTCGGTTACTTCTGCATGTTTCCAACCTTTTAATACTTCAACTGGTGATAAGTTCCCTTTTACAATACCTTTTGATAATGCTTCATAAGCTTCAGATTGTGGCATCCCAACTGGAGTTCCACCTAATGTTTCAATGGTGGTTGCACTTAATCCAGTAGCACGTATTTCATATCCTTGTATATCTTCAAGAGTTCTAATAGGATCTTTAGTAAATAAATCACCAGGACCTGTGGCAATAACCATTAATAAATGAGTATCTTGTACTTCTTCTGGATTAAGTTCTTTTATGCCTTCCCAAGCAACTTTACTAGCTACTTTAGAATTTTCATAAATAATTCCAGGTAATTCAAAAGCTTCTAAAACTGGAAAGCGGCCTCTAGTATAGGCAAAACATGATAATCCAATGTCAGCTACACCATCTACTACACCACCATATGTATCTGCAGCTCCAATTAAAGTACCACCAGAATAGCTAGTTATTTTAACCTGACCTTCTGTAGCTTCTTCAATGGCACTTATCCAACCTTGAACAAACACAGTTTCCACAGGATGTGTTCCTGGGAAAAAGTGTGCTAAGCTAAGTTCAATAACTTCGCTTTGCTTTTCACTTGTGCTACAAGCTGTAATAGACAACAACATAGCGATTGTGATTAATAAAATTATAAGTTTTTTCATAAAAAATAACTCCCCTTATTCTTTCATAAAAAGTCACTTTAGTGAACAGTCTAGTAATTAATAAGATGAAGTCAAAGACATTCGTTTACTAACTATACTACCATACTACTTGACTATTTTTACTTTGTGCTTTCCGTTCTACCTTTATACTGTTTAACACAGCATATCTACCTTGAAAAGTATATAGATGAGTTACTAGTATGTCAAATATTATTAAGAAAAACAGGGGAAATCCAAGCCATTTGTCCATTAACTTGTTTAATCATTACATGATAAAAATCACCTGGTGCATTATTAATATTATCAACCCAATGATTACTGTATTCATAAAAATCATCAGAAATACAAGTAATAGAAAAAGCTTCAGAATTATATTCATCAATATGGCAAGTTTTAACACCTTTTATTAATTCACTTACCTGATATGTAATCTTCTTATTATTCATAAAAAGTTTTAACTCTGTTTGTTCATCACCCTTAATCTCTACAATTATTGCATTGGTTAAAGGATGTACCGGTGAAGGGTTTTTAACAGTATTACTTATAAAAGAAACATTGTTAGTGGATTTTTCAATTAAGCGATTATCAAGATTATTTATATTATCATTATCTGCCATATCTTTAGTAGGGGCTAATACACTACGTCCTCTAAAACATGTCTCAACATCTAAAATTTCTCCATCATTAATTGAAATGTTTCCATCCCAGCTATAACCAGTGGTTGATTTACCCCAACCAAATTCAATACGTAATTTATATTTTCTATAGTTTTTATTAATAAGTTTAAAATCTTCTAAATGAATGACTTTATAGGGAGTAAGATTTTTATATACAATTATTTTTTCAATAAAATCACAAGCAGTTACATTTAAAGAAATAAAACGTTTTTGTGTGTGTTGAATTTTACTGCCATAAATGGCATCATTAACCATAAAATTACAGTTGATTTTATCACCAGTAATTGCATATGTATGTCCGTTATTAATGGCAGTAAAAATAGATTCCCTAGTTTTCTTATTAGCACTTACAGCTATTTTGCCATCTCCATAGGATCCTGGATAACCAGCATGATGATCAGTTGAAGCTACAAATGAAAATTGTTTTCCCTGTCTTAAGCCTTCATATACAGTATTCCGTCCATCTCTTGGCCCCATTGTATGATAATAATTATATGGACTTAAATCAGATATAGAGCAACCATGTTTTGAAAAAACTTCTACAACAGGACTTTTGATATTATCAAAATAATCCCAATTAATTCCTCTGTAACCAGGGGTGTATGCAATGTGATGAGGAATAATTATTTTTTGATAATCGTGTAAATCATCATATAAAGAGGAAGGATCTTTTGAATAGACTAAAGGTAAGTCATCACTTGTTGATAATACGTGATGATCACCATATTTACTTGAATGCATTTCATAAGATTGAAAAGTGATAAATTCATTTTCAATATTTGCATCTTTTATAGTATTTCTTACTTCGTTCCAATTATCGTGAAGCTTTTTAAAACCTTTTTCATGAAAATCAACTAAAAATGCTATTTTTTCATTTCTTTTTGGAATATCTGGCCACATAGCATGCCCAGTTATAGAACAAAAATCCAATTGTTCCTTTGCTACATTTAAAGCATTTTGTAAACTACCATACCCATAGGTAATGCCACAATGATTATGAATATCTCCAAAATAAATTGCCATATTGATAGTATAGCAGAAACCTACATATAATTATAATAACTCACTAATTAGTACTTTTCGTTTCTCTTTAGAACTTTTTATAGCACCCATAACCATGGCAAGGCTTAAAATATTATCGTGACAATCAGTAGATGAAGGCTGTTTAGATTTTAATGATGAAAGCATTTCATCAATACATCCTTGATGGTATTCAAGGGTACTTGCTTTAGTTTCTAAATATAGTTGATCATAATTATTTGGAAACATACTCGTTTTATCATTACTAGAAACAATTTCATAGAAAGGACGAGTTTTTCCATCCCATATTGCTGCACCTAAATTCCCCATAGCACGCCAGTTACATTCCCAACTAGTAAGTGCACCTTTTGCACACCAAGAACCATTGTATGTAAAGACTACATCGTTAGTCATTTCAAATATGCATGTGGCACTAGCATTACCTTTATACCAAGAACCTTTTGGGTTAAACTCGTGACAATATACAGATATAGGGTCACATTTTGAAATATATCTTGCTTGATCAAAAGTGTGAATAGCCATATCTAAGATTAGAGGGCTTTTAATAACATCTCTAAAACCACCAAAATGAGCTTCAATATAGAAATCTGCATTTAGTGAACCTAATTCACCTATTTTACTATCTGTAATAATAGACTTGAATGTAGCTATATTATTAATATATCGCCTATTTTGCATTATTGAATAATATCTATTCATTTTATCTGCAGTTTTAACCATATCAATTGCATTAGCCATTGAATCTGACAATGGTTTCTCACCAAACACATGACAACCAGCCTTTAAAGAATAAGTAACAACTTGATGATGAATTTTAGGAATTGTGGTGTCTATCACTAAATCTGGCTTTAATAAATCAATTGCTTCTTTATAATTTGTAAACACATCACAAGTTAAATGAAATTCATTTTTCTTACTAATTGCCATATCGATATTTATATCAACTAATCCAACATATAAAATGTCATCTCTACTAGTAAGTATTTGCAGCCATGTTTTTGAAATACTTCCACACCCAACTTGTACTACAGTAATTTTTTTATTCATAATTTTAGTTTGCTCCTTACATTAGTGAACAATATCAATATATTATTTTATTGAATAAAACACAAGAAGATATATATTGTAGACAGAACTTAATTAAATATTTATACTGTTAAGCATGAACTTCAAACTATTATCAAAACATATTACTGAGCCAATTATATTAATTGAGCAAATTTATAAAGGGTGGTCAAACGATCAAAAATTCTTAATTACCACAAATGAAGGTAAATATTTTCTGCGCGTATCTGAAATAAAGCAATTAGTCAGAAAACAATTTGAATATAGCTATCTTCAAAAAATCTATGCAACAGGTATTAGAACACAACAACCATTAGCTCTTTTTAAAGATGAAAAATTAGTTTACACATTGCTTACATATATAGAAGGTGTTGATTTAGAAGAAAAGTTATCTTTTTTAACAAAAAAAGAACAGTATGAACTAGGAATAAAAAGTAGCCAAATTCTAAAAGTAATTCATCAAATAAAAATTGATGAACCAGTAAAAAAATGGGATGAGCATTATTGGAAAAAAGCAAAAAGAAATATTAGTAGATATGAACAGTGTGGAATTAACGTAGCAAACACTAAATATATTATTGAATATATTAATAACAATAAAGAGTTACTACGTAATAGACCTCAGGTGTTTTTACATGGTGACTATCATATAGGAAATATGCTTTTACAAAATAAAAAGAAACTAGCTGTTATTGATTTTAACAGGATGGATATTGGAGATCCATATGATGAGTTTAATAGACATATTGCATTTACAAGTGAAGTAAGCATACCATATGCCATTGGAGAAATAGTAAGTTATTTTGACAATAAAATCCCAGATGACTTTTTCCCCTTATATGCCTTTTATACAGCCACTAATACACTAGGGGGAATTCCGTGGGCGATTCCATACGGAAAAAATGATGTTGATAAAATGATTGATGTTACTAAAAAAGTATTACGTGATTTTAATAATTTTACACAAGTCATTCCAACATGGTTTCACAAAGGACTCTTTTAATGAGTGACACTCTCCCCCTAAGAGGTAGGAGCTTCTTGGGACGTACCAACTAATGTCGGCATACTTACCAAGCTAACCCCGTTTGCCCAACGGTTACTTTTGTTATCAATGACTTCTAATATTCTTAATCCTTCTTCTTTTATATTAGTAGCGGCATTGATATCTCTATTATGTTCTGTATTACATACACTACATGTCCATGTTCTCTCATCTAACTTTAGATTGTCATATATATTATGACAATAACTACATAACTTACTAGATGGAAACCACTTGTTTACTTTAATCAATAATTTACCTTGATCAAGTAGTTTATAATCTAGTAATCGCCTTAGTATTCCAAAGCCATTATCCATTGTAGCTTTTCCTAAATGTAAATGTGCTGAGATTTCTTTCATGTCTATATCTTCTACTATTACACTACTATAA
>JAUUZV010000085.1 GCA_030592085.1 Clostridia bacterium
AAATGTTCTCACTAAAGAAAATATTAAAAGTGTTTATAAAACAGATGTAACTATTTTACAAGATAATACTAGTAAATTAAAATTCATTGTACCAAAAAAATAACATATTTAAATTGTAAAAAACCTCTCCTTTTGTTAGAATATTGTTAGCAAAGAAAAGGATGGGGAAATGATAAAATTACTAGCTGTTGATATTGATGGTACATTACTTAATTCAAAAGGAATTATTACAAATAAAACTAAAGAAGCTCTTAAATATGCCACTAACAAAGGTGTACATGTTGTTCTATCAACTGGACGCCCTGTTCAAGGCATATATGATATTTATGATCAGTTAAATCTAAATACACCTGCAATCACTTATAATGGAGCAATAGTAATAGCTCATAAGGAAGGGCCTATAATCTATGAATGTTCACTTTTACCCGAAGATACAAAAGCCATTATCGATCAGGGAAATCTTTTAGATACAACAATAGCAATTTGGTATCAATCAAAATTATATACTAATAAATTAAATGATTTAGCTTATGAATATGCAAAAATTTCAAATGTTCCACCAATATTATATAAAAACTTGAGTGAAATATATGAAAATGGTGCTACCAAAGTACTTTTCTATGATACTAATGATACTATCGCAAGTTTTCAAGAATCACTAATAGGTGTTTTTTCAAAAAATGTAGTATTTTACACATCACGTCCCTATTTTTTAGAGTTTGTAAATAAGCAAGTTTCAAAGGCCGTCGCTCTTATGAAACTTGAAAAACATTATGGTATTTCAAATAATCAAATCATGGCCATTGGAGATGGCTTTAATGATTTAGATATGCTTAAATATTCTGGAATTGGAGTTGCCATGGGAAACGCTCCAAAAGAAATAAAAGATCAAGCTGATTATGTAACTAGTGATTGTGATAATGATGGCATTGCCAAAGCTATTTACAAATATATTTAAAGGAAAATACCATGAAAAATCATCGAGAAAACCTATTATCATTATATAAAAAGCAAGGATATGATTTTGTTCCTACTGATTTAGAATTATGTCCATCTCAAGAACAAACTTTTAAGAAACATTTTAATACTAATATATCATATAGAGAATTTTTTAATTTTAGTGAAATTTACGTTAGTGATTTAACTCTTGAAAGCGAAAGTACAACTCAGTTTGAAAAATATTTTAACGAACCATTAGATAGTATTAATCATTGGGGTATTGGTTATCAAAAAGGTTCAGTCGCTGCAAAACATATGAAACATATGATAGCCCCTATGAAAGATTTTACTACTCTTGAAGAATTTAAGAATTATCCTTATCCTGATTATTTTTCAGCTACTTTAGATAAAACAATAAACGATGTAAATAGAATAAAAGAAAAAGGATATATAGCAAAAGCTAGTATGGCATGTACTATCTGGGAAATTGCATGGTATATGCGTTCAATGGAACAGCTAATGAGTGATATGATTTTACAACCTGCTTTAGCTACTTATCATTTTGATAGAATCACTGAAATATCGGTTAAAAGAGCAGCAGATTTTGCAAAAGCTGGTGTAGATATCATTTTAACTGGTGATGATATTGGTATGCAAAGTACAATTATGATGAGTGAAGATATGTATGTAGAATGGCTAAAACCTCGTTTTAAAAAGATTATCTCAGCTGCTAAAGAAGTAAACCCTGATATTTTAATTGAATATCATTCGTGTGGATATATTGAACCATTTATACCACATCTTATTGAATGTGGTATTGATATATTAAATCCAATACAACCTGAATCAATGGATTTTATAAATTTATATAATCAGTATAATCATTTAATCTCATTTAAAGGAACCATTGGAACACAAACAACAATGCCTTTTGGAAGCATAAAAGATGTAAAAAATGTTGTCAAAAAAAACCTTGACCATGTTGGTAGTCAAGGTGGCTTATTTATTTGTCCAACTCATATGATTGAGCCAGAAGTTCCATTTGAAAATGTTTTAGCATATATTAAAGCTTGTAAAAATTATAAATAATTATTTAGCAATTCGTCCATATGTCTGTTTTAAATATTTTTTAATCTCTCTATTATTATCTTCAAGATTATGAACTGCTTTTATTTTTTCACCATTTGCTTTGATTACTAATTTACCAGTAGTTTTAGTGCTTCCCATTTCAGAATCATAACTTGTTTTCATTGGTCTAAAAGTAATTTTATCAATCCTATCATTTCTGATTTCAAAATTCATAGAACTCTCACGTAAAATTTCATCATTCGTCATGTTATGATATCTATCAATATATTCGTTTAGTGCTTTCATCATACCAACACTTTGTCTAATAAACCCTTTACCTTCAGCTTTTAATTGTGCTTTTTTAGCAGCTAAAATATTTTTTTGCATCTGTTTATCTATGTGCGCTAATATTATACTTTCTCCTGTGAAAATATATGCACATGCAATAGTTGATAATGCACTTTTTTTCTTGTTAACTGTTAAAATCTTTTGGTATCCCATTTAAGTATCCTCCCCTTATTTCATTGCAATTAATCCAGCACCAATCAATGCAGCTTGATTCGATAATATAGTTTTTTCGATAATAATATCTTTATTAGCTTCCATAAATACATCTTCTTTGAATTGTTCCAACAATGAATCACTAAATAAATCATAATCCATTGAAACTCCTCCACCTAAAACAATTTTTTGAATATTTAAAAGATTAGCAACATAAGACAAAGCTTTTCCTAGGTAGCGTCCTGTTTGCTGATATAATTCATAACAAAACTCATCCCCCATTGTTGCTTTTCTAGCAATTTCCTTTGCTTTAAGAAATTCGTTTGTTTCTTGTTGATATATTCTCTCAATAGATGCTCCAGATGCATATTTTTCCAAACATCCACGTCCACCACATCCACATTGCTCTCCATCTTTAACTACTGTTAAATGACCAATTTCTCCTGCGTGCTCAAAAGCTCCTTTATATAACTGATCATTCATGAAAAAAGCACCACCAATACCATTACTAACTGTCATCCAAAAAAAGTTTTTAACATCTTGACAGCTCCCAACTAATTTTTCAGCAATTGCACTAGCATTTACATCGTTTTCTATACATGTTTTTAGTTTTAATTGTTTTTCAATTATGCTTGCAATGGGGAAATTTTTAATGCCTGAAAAAGGTGAAAATACCCATTCTCCAGAATCGCTATCAGTTAATCCTGGAATTGCAATTCCACAAGTTGAAATGTTTAACTGACAGTGTAAAAGTAGTTTATTACTATTTTCAGTAATTATCTCTACTAATTTTTCCGCTTTCTTAACCTTAGAAATATCAACTACATTGCTACAGATAACATCTCCTCTTGAAGAAATAGTTCCTACTCTAAGTTTTGAACCTCCAATATCAATCCCTAATGAAAATTCCATACAATATTTTCCTTTCCCTTTTTATAATTTAGTATAACTCAACATCATTATCAAATAAAATTAATTGTCCTACAAATCCTTCTTTATTCACATTTAAAATTTTTCTATAATTATCATCAGTGTATTCTTTAATAATTTTCTCCCAGAAAATTTTAGATATATGATTAGCTGTTAATTGACCAATTTCCCAATTTCCCTTTAATAAGTCAAAAACCATAAATGCTACTTTTTTACCAATTCCTAATCTTCTGTATTTTTTCATTACAAAAAACTCTGCCATCATTCGTTTATTACTAAGAGGTTTTACATATGAATAATCACAAACCAGAATAAATCCTGCTAGCTGATTATCAACTTCTATAAAATACGGAAATCTTTTCTCATCTTTCCAATAACTATCAAAATAAGTATAACCATATTGTCCTTTTGAATTAACATCATCTTTTGTATACTCAGATAATTCATGTTCATACATCTCAATTAATCTTGCAAGAACTTCTTTTCTTTCATATGGAACTTCATTAATAATAACCTTCATTTTAGGTAACCATAACTTTTTTACTTCTTATTCTAGTGATAAAGAATAAAGCTATTGCAAATGAAATTACTACAATAAAGAACAACTTACTAAATCCAAATAAGTCTACAATAACCCCAAATACCAACGGTCCAATTATAGCTGCAATTGAAGCGCTAAAATAATATAGGCCTGTAAATGTACCTACTTTGTTTTCTCCTACATCTTGTACAACGTAAGGATAGGAATTAATATTAACAAGAGCCCAGAACATTCCAGCTATAACAAACAATCCCATCATCGCTATTTTACTAAAAGGAATTATTCCTTCAGGTCCCATGAATGCTAGTATGAAGAAAATAACTACATCAACACTTAATCCAATAATTATTGCTTTTTTCTTTCCAATTTTTGTTCCTACAAATCCAGCTGGTATAGCAAATATTAAAAAGGATAATGCGAACACACCAATAATTAAAGCTGAATCTCCACCGTCTCCAACACCTAAATAATTAACTGCATATCTAGAAAACATGGCTTCCATTCCCTGATAACCTAAAAACCAAAATAGTATAGCTATTAATACATTAATAGTTTTATTATCTTCACTTTTAATAATTTCTTTAACTGATTGAATTACTTTGACTTTTTCATCTGCTGATTTTTCTCCTCTTACTGGCTCTTTAATAAATTTCCATAACATAAATAATGAGAAAAACATAATTATTCCAGTTACCCAGAAAGGTAATCCAGGATTAACCTTATACATAAAGGATCCACCAATTAACACAACAACAGCGGCTAGGCCACCCATAAAGTTAATGATACCATTAGCTTCACTTCGTAAATCAGGTGGTGTTAAATCAGGCATCAGAGCTACTGTTGGTCCCCTATATATCGCCATTACTACATTTAAAACCGTAAGTACTATCATCATTAGTAAAAAACTATGTGTAGTAAATGGTAAAATGATAAACAATATTGCAGATAATGGTAGCCCAATTAAAATAAATGGCATTCGCCTACCAAAACGGGTGTTTGTATTATCACTTAAATTTGATATAAACGGTATGAGAAAAATGGCCAAGATATTATCAAGGGTCATAATACCACCTATAAGTGTGCTACTAGAAACAAATTTTTCCAAGAAAAGTGGCACATAATTGTTATATAATGGCCACACTAAACTAATGGCAAAAAAACCGAAACCTAAGATAAAGGTTTTTTTGTAATTCAATTTACCTTTTGTTGTCATATTCTATTTACTCCTATTATTTTTTCCCAATTAAAACTGTCAAATTACTTGGTCTGACTTGTTCATTTGGATCTATTACATTAATATAAAATTCTCCGAAAACAATTTTTACCTTCCAAACATCTGTTTCATAAACAATTTGGTAATCACTATCTTCAAGCATTATCATATGATCTTGAGTTTCCTTATCTTGATTAAGCTCAATAATTTTCTCCATCTCAAACACAATATCAATAGTATAAATAATTTCATCATCTATTGAAATCACTAAATCTCTATCATCATAAAAAACATTAAATCGATAATCATCTTCAATCTCAACTTCATCCCAAAAATTATATAGAATATAATCATAACCTGTTATTTCTAGAAATTGAGAGTTTTTCATAAATATAACACTAGTTCCATAATAGTTATATGGACCTTTTGCAAATCTTAGATCATAGTTTTCGGAAAATTCCCACGTTTCCATATCTTTTGGATAATCAGTTATATCATTAATATCATGGTAATCTTCGAAGTAATAAACAATACTTAATATGCTATTACCTTCATCAACCGATAATGTATCTACTTTTTCATAAAGTTCACTGAAACGATTGTTCTGACTAATTTTTGATACATTAAACATACTAAATGGGCTAGCTACTAATAAAATTGAAATTACTGCAAGTGATACTGGAAGAACCGCAATTATTCTCTTTTCTCTTTTGAATAATATCAAATAACCAATAACCAATAATTCCCACACACCAATGATTAGTATTGTGTACCTTGGCTCTGTAAACCCATAGTTAACTATTCTTATAATCAAAGCCATAAACATTAATCCTAATGGTAGAATTGTCAGTAAGGGGAAAACATTTGTAAACAACTTTAGCCACTTTTTCCCATTCTCATATAAATTAGCAATGAACAAAGTAAATATTCCAATTAAGACATACCAAAACACTAAATTAGTAATCATGTTACTAGGGATTTCCCACATTACAAGCATTCTTATAAAATACATATATAGTACAGCTGTGTATGCTACTAATAGAGGCATAATAATATTAACTACTAGTATTTTTAATATTTTCGATTGTTTATACTCTTCTTGAATTCGTGAAAATACCAACATTGGAAAAACAATAAAGAATGAGAATGCTAAAGCAAATATTACAAATTCATGTTCAGGGTCAACATCCATTAGTGTTTCAAATGCAAAGTCAATTAGCATTAGTCCACCAAATAGTACACTTGCATAGAAACCAGATATGACACTTTCAATCATAAATTTTACTGAAAATCTTTCTACTTCATCCTTTTTAAATAACCATGATAATACAATGTAGACACAAAACATAACTGCCATTAAAACAAATGCTCTAACAACAGTTATCATTTCTAAATCTCTTATTGCAATAAAATAATAAAGAACACTTATAGCTAATCCTGAAAGCCACACAATAAGCGAATATTTCTTTGCTTTTTCATGATAATTCGTAAGTAATTGAATAATCATAGACATAAATATGGCAATACCAAGCCCTATAAATATAGTTTCTATTCTTTCCCTAAAAGCATCACTTGCAAATTCCATATACTCATTTCGATAAACAAATAATACAGCAAATATAATACATAATGAAATTGTTACTGGATAATAGGAAAAACTGCTTTTAAGATTACCAAAAAATCTAACTAGAAAACCTTTTAAACCTTTCATAATATCCCTCCTAATCTTTTTAACAATTACATCATATCAAATAAAATACTATTGGTAAATGTTTACAAAAAAAGAGCAGTAACTAAACTGCTCTAATTTTTAATTTTATATGATTGCTTAAAGTCCTTTTATAATATCTTCTAACATTGTTCCATACTTAATATATGACTCATACATTTCTTCTGCTGAAGGTTTTGAACCTGATTCATGAACTATCTGTGAAACATGTGGTTCTATTGAAATGACTCCATCATATCCATCTTCTTTTAAAACAGTCTTTAAAATTTCTGGCACCATTGCTTGACCTTGTCCAACATATTTAAATTCTTGATTTTCACCTTTTCTTATAGTTGAGTCTTTAATATGAATATAATCAAAATGATGTCTTATACCTTTGAAAAATGTCCAAGGATCATCTCCGTGAGCTGCTACATTACCAGTATCATATAATAATACTAAATTAGGCGAATCAACTGTTTCTTTTAATTCAATCATATTTTCAGGGGATAATCCTCCCCAACCAGTACAATTTTCATGTGCTAAATAAATACCAGCATCTTCCGCGATTTTTGATAATTCTTTATATCTTCTTATGGCTTCTTTCTTTGAATAAAGCATATCATCTTCATCTGGAACCCAAGTCATAGTTCTAATATATTTAGTTCCTAACATATTCATTCTTTTTGATGCAACTTTTAAATCATCAATATCAAGTTGAAAGTCACCTCTAATTGGACGAGACCAATTACCAATTGCTGAACCAAATCCTGTAACACTCATACTATTTTCTTCAAGTGCTTTTCTAACTACATCAAATTCTTTATCTGGAAAATCTGTTGTAGATGCATTCATTCCATTATGTAAGCGTAATTCAAGGGCTGTCCACCCTAATTGTTTATGAGCCTTTATCTGCGTTAGAATATCTTTTCCCGCTTCATCACTGATTCCTGTAATAATCATGTATCATTCTCCTATTTGTTTCTAATTTCTTGCAAAACTCCGTCAGACCATAGTCTTTCTAAATTAAATTTCTTCCTAGCTTCATTTGCAAAAATATTTACTACAATATATCCAAAATCCAATAAAATCCAATTCGCTCCATTGTAACCTTCTTTGGATAATGTCTCATATCCAGCAGCATTTACTTTCTCTTCTACTTCATCAGCAATTGCTTTTCTATGTCTGTTACTTGTTCCTGTGCTAATTATGAAACTATCTGTTAATGTAGTTATTCTTGTAACATCAATAGAAATAATTTCAATAGCTTTACTATCATCTAGTGCAGCAATAGCTGTGTCATATGCTTTTTTTGTTTCCAACAATTGTTCCTCCTATTGTTCTTATCTAAATAGTATTATAAATTGTCCTTCTTTTCAACAACCATCTCATAATATTCTTTAGCTTTGATTGTATCCTCATATAGAAAATACCCTTTTTTTATAATATTATTCATAGAAAAAGTTAAACTATACAATAAAGCCTTATTTAAATCTCTTTTAGCGATTTCTCTAAGCATTTTTATATCTTCAAATTCCCTATTTTTTTCAATCTTATCAGCTACAAATACAATCTTTTCTAAAAGACTCATATCCGCTTTTCCATAACAATGATATTTTATTGCTCCTAAGATACCTTTATCAGTAATGTTATATTCTCTTTTCGCAATAATAGCTCCAACAGGTGCATGCAAAATCTTATTACATTGTAAAAAGTTAGTTGAATAACCCTCATTTTCTAATAGTTTTGCTAATTGTTGGTTATCTAAATTTTTCGCACAATCATGTAGTAGACCTGCAAGATATGCTTTTTCTTGATTTCCATTATAAATCATGGCTAATTCTTTAGCCATATCAGCAGTGCCAATTGAGTGTTCAAATCGGTTTTTAGATAAATTATTTTGTAATTTTTTAACGATAGAATTTATGTTCATGAATATAACTTTCTACGTTTTTTGGTACTAAATTTTGTATACTTTTATTTTGACTTATTTTTTTTCTAATATCAGTAGATGAAATAGGGACTATAACTTGCTGTCCAAATGTAATTTTACAACCATAAGTATCATGCAAGTATTGTGCCTGCTCATATATTTTCGTATGATCATAACCTTTTCTCACAAAAGCAATAAATTGACAAAGTGAAAATACTTTTTCAAAATCTCTCCATTTATGTAGTTGTAAAACAGTATCTCCTCCAATAATATAATGAAGTGAGTTATTATGACCATATAGTTGTTGATAATATTTAAGTGTATCAACCGTGAATGTTTTTCCTTTTCGCTCAATTTCCAATGAATCAACTACTAATCTATCATTATTCATTGTGGCTAATAAGCACATTTCATATCGATCATAACTTGATAAAACTGCATTTGTTTTTTTATGTGGTGGACTGCCAGATGGTAAAATCACTACATCACTTAATTGCTCATTTAAAATAGCATAATTTGCCATTTCAATATGTCCATTATGTATTGGATTAAATGTACCGCCTAAAATCCCGATTTTCACTTCTTACCAATATCCTTTCTAAAGTGTTTATTAGTAAAATGAATATGTGAGATAGCTTCATATGCCTTTTTAATTGCTTGTTCTAATTTATCAGCCGTTGCACTCACACCTAGCACTCTACCACCATTTGTATATAGTATATCATCTTCTACTCTAGTACCGGCATGAAAGACAATAATATCATTAAGGCTCTCAGCTTTATTAATTCCTGTTATTTCATATCCTTTTTTATATGATATAGGATAACCACCAGATGCCATAACAATGCAAGCACATGCTAAATTATCAAAT
>JAUUZV010000092.1 GCA_030592085.1 Clostridia bacterium
ATTGACTTCAGTTAAAGATAATTTATGATATAATGTAACTCTAAAAGAAAGAAGTCTTTTGGAGGACAGTAATGAACAAAAAAGAATTATTTGAACAAATGGGAAAAGGGATAAAACCAAGTACTATTCCTTTTATTCCTACTATTTTTGCCCATAGTGCAAAGGTCATTGGGGTTACTCCCTCAGCAATCGCACAAGATGAAGATTTATTAGTTAAAAGTCAATTAGCATGTTATGAATTATATCAACATGATTTAATTTCTGTTGGTGTAGATATTTATAATGTTGAATATGAAGCATTAGGCGCAAAAGTTACATTTCATGATAATGACGAACTACCAGCAATTAGTGATGTTTTAGTAAAAGATGAAAGTGATCTAGCAAAACTAAAAGTACCAGATCCTGAAAAAGCAGGCAGAATGCCTATGTTTTTATCAGCTGTAAAAAAAATACATGATAAAGTTGGTCATGAAGTAATTGTTAATGGAACAGTTATTGGACCTTTTACTTTAGCTGCCATAATGAGAGGTTTTGAAAACTTTATTATGGATTTAATATATAACCCTGACTTTGCATTCTCATTAATGGAATTTTCAAATGAAGTTAGTTTAGCTTATGCAAAAAGTTTTATAAAAAGAGGTGTTGGATTATCAATTAATGAATCTTGGATTGCACCTCCTTTATTATCCCCTGCTTTTTATCAAGATTATGTAGTTGATTATGAAAAACAACTAGTTATGGCAATTAAAGAAGCTGGACAAAAAAATGTAGCATTAATAAGCGGTGGAAATACTACAGATATAGTTAATGATATGGCAACCACAGGAACCTCCCTTTTATTAGCAGATAGTGAATGTGATAGAATATACTATAAAAAGGTTTGTAAAGAAAACAATATATTAATGAGAGCTAGCATTCCTTCACAAGTTGTAGAAGATGGTGATAGTGAAACTATGAAAAAGCATGTAAAACAAGTAATAGATGATTGTTATGATTATTCAGGATTTATATTTGGATGTGGAATTGTTAGTTATAATACGCTACCAGAAAATGTTATTAAATTAAAAAATATGGTTATTGATTATTCCAAGTCACTTTCTTTATAAACAGGTAAATCTAAATAAAATGTAGTATATTTACCAACTTCTGTATCAAAAGACAAAAAGCCTTTATGCTCTTTTATAATGCCATAGCTAATTGATAAACCTAACCCTGTACCAATTTCTTTTGGTTTTGTAGAAAAGAATGGCTCATAGATTCTTTGGCGAATTTTCTTTGGAATTCCCATACCTTGATCTGTAACACTTATTCTTAGGTACCTATTATTATCTTTTTCTATTAAGTTAATAGTTAAATTAATTTCTTTATTTTTATGAGCAGATGGATATTTTTCATTAAGGGAATCACGAGCATTAATTATTAAGTTCATTAAAACTTGTTGTATCTGCTGACTATGGCAATAAATAAGAGGAAGATTGCTATCAAGTGAAATAATTAATTCGATTTGATTTCTTTTTAAGATAACATTAATCAGTGATAAGGTACTATCAAGAATTTTATCAATTTTATTTACTTCATATTCAGGAGATTCTCGTCTTGAAAACTGTAGTAAATTTTTTACAATTATAGAAATTCTGTGAGACTCTCGCATAATTTCATTAGCATATCCTTGTATAGCACTGTCTTTCTTGCACTCATCAACAATTAATTGACTATAATTAATAACTCCATTAAGAGGATTATTAATTTCATGGGCTACACCTGCTGCTAAGGTACTTATACTTTCAAGACGTTGTTGTTCACGATATATACCATCTAGGCTTTTTTGATTTCTTTCTGCTCTTTTTTGTTGAGTAATATCTTCTATCATACACAGGTGTATCTTTTCATTAGAGTGCTTATAATTAATTCTAGCAACAATAAGAGTTGCCCATATAAATCCACCCTCTGGAAGAAGATAACGTTTTTCCCTTTTATAATTATTAATTTCCCCTTGGTTTAGTAATTTCATATAATCCAAGTCTTCTTGTAAATCATCAGGATGAGTTATACTAATCCAATCTTCTAACATAAGCTCATCAATTGAGCGATGGGTTATACTAGATAAGCTTTGATTAATTTCAATATATTTGTTAGTTATAGAGTTAACAATGGCAATACCAAGAGGTGATTGATCTAAAATCGCCCGTATTTTTTCTTCATTATCTTCAGCTTTTTTTAATAAATTCATTATATTAGAAACATCATTGTAGAGGGCTACAACTGAACCATCTTCTAGTTTAAATACATAATTTTCATAATAATTATTATAAGTTTCATCAACATAATGCATGGATGGAAATTTTTGTGGGATACCTGTTTTCCATGCTTTCCTAAAAATATTAATTAAACCAGAGTCATCAATTGTAGGACGTAATTCTATTAGTTTTTTTCCTACTACTTGAGATAGTGTTTTGTTTTCGATTTCTAATCCAGCTTTATTAAACCGCTTAATAATATAATCTTTTCCATATTTACCATCATTAAGAACTTCATAAATAGCAATTCCACAATTTGCTTCATCATAAATTTCTTTAAAAGATTGCTGGTTAATTTCCACTAAAAAACTCACTTTCTTATGTTACTACAGTCAATACTAAAAGAAGAACTAAAGAGGTAATGATTCGGTGAAGTCTATTGTAAGTGATAAATTGTTTGACTGATATTTTGTATATGAAATATTTACAACATCTAACATTTTTTTTGACGCTTTTACAATGTCCGATTGTTCATATTTATCTGATAAATATATAATTGACGTAATCCCTGATTGAATAATTGCTTTTGAACACTCATTACAAGGAAACAAAGTGGTATATAAAGTACAGTCCGTTAAATCAATACTAATTTTATTTAAAATTGCATTAAATTCAGCATGACATACATATGGGTATTTTGTGTCTAGAAAATCACCTTCTGAGTTCCATGAAAAAGCTTCATCTGAAATACCCGTAGGAAAACCGTTATATCCAACTGCAACAATTTTTTTCTGTTTATTTATAATACATGCACCAACTTGTGTACTTGGATCTTTACTTCTCATACTAGAAAGAAGTGCTATGCCCATAAAGTACTCATCCCACGAAATATAATTTTCTCTTTTCATTTTATCACCCCATTATTTCTTGAACTTATTATATCATAAAACATATTTAAAGTGACTCTAAAAAAGCATAAGAATATTGCATTTTTTTCAGTAATAGTTTATTATAAATAATGCTTGCGCCCATGGCTCAATTGGATAGAGCGCTTGATTACGGATCAAGAGGCTTCGGGTTCGATTCCTGATGGGCGTGCCAGATAAGAACTAAGGAATAATTCCTTAGTTCTTTTTTTCACTAAAATGTTATTCTAACAGTATCTATAACAAAATATGAATTAAATAATTGTATTTAACTATCGATAGAAGTAAAATTAAATAATGTAATGAGTAAAGGCTTTAAAGGGAAGTGAAAGTATATGTTAATTGAAAAATATGTAAAGAGGATAAATCGTTTTTTATTACCAATTGAACTTATTAAACCATACCCAACAATAGAAGACAGAGAAAAATGGGATTGTATTGATAATATTAGTAAGGAAATGATTATAAAAAATGCTGATAAATATAATGATATATTAATAAAACCTCTTAAAGGCACCATGATTATTGATGCTTGTTTAGTAGGGAATAATAGTAAAATAAGGGAACTATATCAAAATAAGATAAACGCATTGACTGCATTTACTTTGGCTGAATGTGTTGATAATAAAGACAAGTATACAGAGAAAGCACTCGACGTGGCATGGTCAATTTTTGATATGGCCATATGGTATCTACCAAATAAAGCTAAAGTGAATATATACGATGTTAATTCACATATTATAGATGAAGCAGCCACAACATTAGGGTATGCACTTGCTTATTCATATTATTTATTAAAAGATAAATTTAATCAGATTGATATCAATATCGAAAAACGGTTTAAATATGAGATTCAAAAAAGAATTATGAATCCATTTATGGATGATGAGCAAAATAAAAACATTGCAGAGGACAACATGAATTATATTATTTTTCCATTTTTGATTTTTGAGGATGATTATGAGATAAGGCATGAAGCAATAAAAAAATCAATGAAAATCATGGATTTGTATATGTATTCACTTTCCAAAGAAAAAAACTTTTCTCACATAGTGGCTTGCTCACTGATTAAGTATTTAGATATGTTATATATGGCAACTGGTACTGTTTTTGATATTTTTGAAGAAGATTTAATTTGTAAAATAAAAGAAAAGCATAAGACTAATAGCTGTTATACCTTTACTGATATGAATAAAAATAATTTATCAATAGAAACTGTTTTATATCATATATTTAATGGTGATACTACAAAAAGAGGTGTGATATGTTAAGAGATGTTTTTAAAAATTCTATTAAAGAGCATATTATACCATTTGATGAATATAAGCCTTATCCAAAATGCACAGATAGAAAAAAGTGGAATGGAGTCTCAGAAGAATATAAGAAAATATATAAGGATAGAGTTAAAGAATATGAGAACTTTGAGTTTGAAGGAGTGCTAGCTAGTACCTATCTTTATGCTGGAAAAACCGATGATTTAACAGGTTATGGAAAAACATATAATGAGAAGATGAAGGCTTTATACGTTTTAGTAATTGCAGAATGTATAGAAAATAATGGAAAATACATGAGAAAAATCCTAGATGGAATTTGGTCATTGTTAGATGAAGCAACCTGGCATTATCCATGTCCAAGCGCCATGTATAAAAGATTTCCAGCTTGTATGGTGGATGTGACAGACCCATTAATTGAATTAGCATCTAGTCAGTATGCCTATAATATTGCTATAACCTATTATCTTTTAAAAGAAAAATTTGATGAGATGGATATAAATATTCATAAACGAATATATGATAAAATAAATGACAGAATATTTACACCTTATCTTACTAGAAAAGATTACTGGTGGATGGCATTTTACAGACATTATCACAAAAAAATGGGAGTTCTTTATTCTATTAATAATTACACACCACACTGTACAAATAATGTATTAGAAGCTTTTTTACTATTAGAAGATAACGCAGAAAGAAGAAGTCAGGCTATAGAAAAAACAATGGAAATATTAGATAACTATATTAGTTACGTGGCAGACGATGGTTGGTGTGATGAAGGCAATGCGTACTGGTTTATGGCATATGGAGCCTTGAATTTAGTATTAGATAAAATATATATTGCTACTAATCATTATGTGAATATTTTTGATAATAAAAAAATCTATAATATGGGACAGTATTTGTGCAATGCCCATATAGGAAACAGTTATTTTGTTAATTTTTCAGACAGCCATCCCATTAATCATTTACTAAACAGTAAAGTAATATTATTTGCATTACACACAAATAATCAAAAATTAATGAAGTTAGCTTTTGATGTAGCAAAAAAAGAAGATTTTTTACAAACCTTTAAAAAGCAGGTAATGAATTTTGAATCTACATTTTTCACATTATTTAACACTGATAAGATTAGCAATCAATATGGTGTCTCTTTAGTTGATAAAGATTACATAATTGATGAACATTATTATAGGGATTCTGAAGTATTAATAGTTCGCGAAAATAATAAAAGTTACAATGGGATTTATATGGCCTGTAAAGGAGGTCATAATGACGAAAATCATAACCATAATGATGTTGGTAATTTTATCGTGTATAAAGATAGTGTGCCAGTATTAGTTGATCCAGGAGTTGAAAGCTATATTGCTGATACATTTAATAAAAATAGATATAAATTATGGACGATGCAATCTAAGTATCATAATTTACCAACTTTTAATGGCATTATGCAAAAAGAAACGCGTAAATATAAAGCTGAAAATGTGACATATATCAATAGTGACAGTAGACCAGGAATTAGTATGAGTATTAAAGACGCCTATGAAAAAGAAGCGTGTTTAGTGAAGTATGACAGAACAGTAACGTTTAAGAGAAATGAAAAAAGTGTTGAATGTGTAGATGACTTTGTATTAGCAAAAAAAAGTGATGATGTTGAGTTTTCATTTATGACGCCGTGTCAGACAATATGCAAAGGGAATGTGATTGAGTTTTATAATAAGGATAATATGATTGCAAAAATGAAATTTGATGATGGGTTGTTTTCTTATGAAGAAGAAGAAATTAAATTTAGATGTGACAAGCTAAAAGAAGAATGGAATCATCATTTGCAAAGAATAATTTTTAAAGTTAATAGACCTGTTATTAAGGAAAAAGTATCATTTGTTATCACATAAAATATAAATAATAGCTGTTATGAGAATTAAACAGGTTTTTTTATAAAAATTTAAGAAGTTTTATTTTATTAAGACATATCACAAAGAGTCTGTGATAAAGTATATATTATGTATACAATGAAAGCATATAAATATGATGGTGCACTACATTATGAACAACCACTTGAGTTAAATGAATTAAACGATGAATATATTTCATTAAAAGGACATATAGGAAGAAAGTTAACCCATTATACAAGAGATACAGTTTATACTTTTGATAAAGAAACCATTGAGTATTTCTTTTTTGAGAAATGGTATACAGCTGCTTTTGTATTTAACAGTCACTCGGTCTGTGATTATATATATTGTAATATATGTATGCCTTCAAAATTATTAGATCAAGTAGTATCGTTTATAGATTTAGATATTGATGTTATTTATGATAAAGGAGAAGTCAAAATAGTTGATGTTGATGAGTTTGAAGAACATCTAATAAAATATAAATACCCTGAAGAAACCATTAGTAAAGTAAAAAAAGTTACTAAAGAGGTTGTTGCTTCAATAAAAAACAGAAATTTCCCTTTTAATCTATATTTGTAGAAAAAAAGCTAAGAACATAACTTTTAACAATAATTAGTCAATATAAATTATATTATTCACATATTTTTAACCTGTTTTATTGCTATACTTTAACTAGAATAGTGTGTAAAGAACGGTGTTCTGTACCTTATTTCCTTTATTTACAAATGAAGGTAAATTGTATATACTGTTAAATAGAAAAAAAAATTATGGGAGAATGGTTATGAATAAAAAATTAGTATTGTTATTAACAATTGTTATGGTAGTTACATTGGTGCTTGTTGCATGTGATCAGACTGAAGAAATGGCTGGTAAATTTGAAAATATTCCAGATAGAGCTTTTGCTATTGAATCTGAATATGTTGTAAGTGTAGAGTACGAACTAAAGTTTGGTGAACAAGTTCCTTATCCAATAATGACAGAAATGGAAAACTTATCTAAACAACGTGTTATTAATGGCGCATTAGCTACAAGAGCATTAAAAATCGGATCAGATGTTGACGGTAATCCTGGTATGGTATTTACTTCATATGAAGCAACGTATGAATCACAAAATTTAATTAGTATAGTATTTATTGCTAATGAAAAAATGAATGCACAAAATGAAGCTGTAAACTTTTTGTTTGCTGCAACAAAAGATGGTAGATTAATGATGAACTCATTATCACTATTTGGAAGAGTTGATGCTAATCCTAATGTTGAAGCTGCATACTCAGTATTTACAATGTATCAAGAACAACAAGAAATGGAACCTAGAACATTTAATGAGTTTTTAGGAACATTGTTTTATTTTACAGGAGAAGATGATCTGAATTTAACTATTAATTTCACTTATTTAAATGAAAATCAAAATACAGTTTCAATGTTATTTAGTGAAGTAATTGATTATGTAACACAAGATAACCAAGAGTTCTTTGCATTTGCTAAATAATTAAGAAATGATGTATAATATAGCTACCATTTAATGGTAGCTATATTTTTATATACACAAGGAGGAATCTCATGGCTTTTTTGAAAAAATAGGAAAACAAGCGAATACGCTTGTTGAAACAACAAGAATTAATAGTAGTATTAATGGAGAAAAAGGTGCCATTAATAAATTGTATACACAAATTGGTGAAAAAGTTTATCAAAATTATGAAAAAGAAGGAAAAGCTAATAACGACTTACTTGAATTTTGTGATCAGATAAAACAAGCTAATGATAAAATTGTGGAACTACAAGATAAATTATTAGAAATCAGTGGTAAAAAAGTTTGTGTTAGTTGTCAAAAAGAAATTGAAGCAGATGTTCAATTTTGTCCTCATTGTGGAGGAAAACAAGACTAGAGACTTTATTACTAAAATCTAAAAAAATAGAGACCACCAAAATTATTAATAATTTGGTGGTTTTTTTATGTAATAATTATTTTACTAATTTAATGTATCTGATTTTATCTTTATCACTACAAGTTGATTCAAAGAAACCGCATTTTTTTAGAAAACTTACACATTGCTTCCATGTAGGATTAGCATCTACATACCATACTTTAGCCTCAGGGAATCTCTTAAAAAGATAAGTTAATGTTTTTTTACCAATCCCCATATTTTGGTATTCTTTTAAAATGAATAATCTATCTAATTGAAAATTATGAATACCAATTTGATATACTAAAATGCTACCAATCAATAAACCATTATAGGTTATTTTAAACAAGAAACCAGATGTAAGACGATGCAAAAACCATTCATAGTCATTGGATCCTTCAGGAATTTCAATAATTGTTTTAGCAAAAACTTGTCTTGAAATTGTTACTATATCCGTTATGTCTTCAGGTGATGCTTTATCAAAGTTAATCATTTTATCCCCACAAAAATTATACTCTTGTTACTAATATACCACAGTGACATCATATGCTTCAAGATTTAAAGTAATATTCTTAGGTTTTGTCAATGAAATAGAAACAGGAAAATCATTATGATTAAGAACAAAGGTTGCTTCAAGGCCAGAACCTTGTCTATAAATTGTTTCTACTCCTGCTACAGGGGTAACAACATACTTAAGTAAAGAAACCTCATTAGTCACATATTTTAGTATTTTCTCATAAATATTAGTTTTAACATGGCAGCCTATATAATAGACTGAACCTTTGCCATAAATGTTCTTAGTAATACAAGGTGTGTTTTTATAAAACTCACTATCGTATGCTGCTAATACTTCACAGTTCTTAGGGTCAATAATATCCGCCCATAGAGTGGCAGTAGTATCACCGGTAATTCCTTTAATTTTAATTTGTTCTTTTCCAAGTGCATCATAATTAATGACATCAATACCTGCTAATTCTCTAAAGTA
>JAUUZV010000194.1 GCA_030592085.1 Clostridia bacterium
ATTTGGCAGCATCTGCTAATATTTCTAATTTTTCACTAATATTCATATATTAATTTTATCAGTATTAGAAATATAAGTCAAACATATGTTCGTATTTTGGCTTTTATCTATAAATATATCATGTTTAGAATCGTATCTTTAATAGACTTATTAGTAAAGTATGTTATAATACCTATATTATAAAAATAAAGGAAATTAGAATGAAAGAAGATTATAAGATTCTACGGAATCTAGCAACAAAAAAAAGAGAATTAGTTGAAAATTTTAACAATGATAGAAACATAAGGTTGTGGAAAGATACAAATGATTTGAAATCAACTGGAGCTCCAGTTTATATCACTGAAATTCCTTGGCATGAAATTAAAGATGAGCAATTACATGTGTTATGTAAGAATAAATTTTTACGTGAAGTAGAAATGAATATTCGTCGTGAAATTTATATCATGAACCACTTTCCAGGTAATATGGTTTTTAAAAATGAAATCATTTGTGAAGCAGTTATTTATGATAGTGGTTTTGGTGTAAAGGAAAAATCTAGAACTATTATTCCAGAAAAAGGAAGCACAGCTATTGCTAGAAAGTTCAAGCCAATTATTAAAGGCCCTGAAGACATTAAAAAATTCAAAAAGCCAATCATTCATTATGATGAAAAATTAACAATGCGAAGATTTGCAGTTCTAAAGGATATTTTTGACGGGCGTTTAGAAGTTCGTTTGACAGGGAAAAGAGGATATTGGTTTACTCCTTGGGATAACTTAATTAGATTAACAGGTGTTGAAGAAATGATGGTTGACTTAGTTAAGAGACCTGCATATATTGAAGAACTTGTTAAACGGTTTGTTGAACTCTCTATGTATAGACTAAATGCATATAATGAGTTAGCTGTATGGGGTTCAAATAATAATAATGTTAGAATTGGATCTGGTGGTTATGGATATACCCATGATTTAAAAGAAGAAGAAAGAAATAACATTGGAACTATGACTAAAGATATGTGGGGCTGTGGTAATGCACAAATCTTTTCTGAAGTTTCTGAAGAAATGCATTGGCAATTTTCCTTACAATATGAAATAGAGTGGATGTCACAATTTGGTTTAAATTATTATGGATGCTGTGAGCAATTACATAATAAAATTGATATATTGGAAAAAATTCCAAATCTTAGAAAAATTTCAATGAGTCCTTGGGCAGACCTAGGAAAAGCTAGAGAGAGAATTGATGGTAAATACGTATTATCTATTAAACCAAATCCAGCCTTACTAGCAATGAAAACTTTTGATGAAGATTTAGTTAGACAAGAAATAAATAGCATACTAAGTCAAACCAAAGGGTGCAGTAAAGAGATTATTTTAAAAGATATTTCTACTGTTAATCATGAGCCTAAGAGAATTGATATATGGACAAAAATTGTTATGGAAGAAATTGTTAAGTCAAATAGTTAATTAATATAAGGAGTCAAGTTAAATGAACAAAGAAAAATACTACATTACAACAGCTATTGTTTACACGTCTGGTAAACCCCATATTGGGAATACTTATGAAGCGGTTCTTGCGGACGCTATTGCCAGATATAAACGAATGTTGGGAAATGATGTGTATTTTCAAACTGGAACAGATGAGCATGGCCAAAAAAATCAAGATAAAGCAAAAGAGGTAAACTTGACCCCTAAGCAGTTTGTTGATGGCATTGCTAGTGAAATAAAAACTATTTGGGATATTATGGGTACTAGTTATGATAATTTTGTAAGAACTACTGATGAAGACCATAAAAAACAGGTTCAGAAGATTTTTGCAAAATTATATGATAAAGGTGATATTTATAAAAGTGAATATGAAGGTTTATACTGTACTCCTTGTGAATCGTTTTGGACAGAAACACAATTAAATGATGGCAATTGTCCTGATTGTGGGCGAAGTGTTTCTAAAGCCAAAGAAGAGGCTTACTTTTTTAAGTTAAGTAAATATCAAGATGCATTGATGAAACATATTGAGAAATACCCTGAATTTATTCAACCAGAATCTAGAAAAAATGAAATGATTAATAATTTTCTAAAACCTGGACTTCAAGATTTATGTGTTTCTAGAACTTCATTTGACTGGGGAGTTAAGGTTCCATTTGATGAAAAACATGTTATATATGTTTGGATTGATGCTTTAAGTAATTATATTACTGGAATTGGTTATGATGCAGATGGTAATCATTCTGAACAATACAAAAAATACTGGCCTGCAGATGTTCATTTAATTGGAAAAGATATTTTGCGTTTTCATACGATTTATTGGCCAGTTTTACTAATGGCTTTAGATATTCCTTTACCTAAACAAATTTTTGGTCATCCATGGTTGCTAGTTGGTGATGGAAAGATGAGCAAATCAAAAGGAAATGCAATTTATGCAGATTATTTAGTTAATCACTTTGGTGTAGATGCAATTAGATACTATTTGTTACATGAAATGCCATTTGCACAAGATGGTACAATTACTTATGAATTAATTATCGAAAGAGTTAATTCAGATTTAGCTAATATCTTAGGGAATCTAGTTAATCGTACAATTACAATGACACAAAAATATTTTGACGGTGTTGTAATGACTCCTTCCCAAAAAGAGGATATTGATGATGAACTAATTACTTTAGCACTTAAAACACCTACTGCTGTTTTAGAAAAAATGAAACATCTTAGAGTAGCAGATGCAATTACTGAGATTTTTGTATTACTTAGAAGGAGCAATAAATACATTGATGAAACAATGCCATGGATACTTGGTAAAGATGAAAATAAAAAAGATAGACTAGCCACAGTTTTATATAACTTGCTTGAAAGTATTAGAATCGCAGCTGTATTACTACAGCCATTTATTCCAGAAACTGCTAATGAAATCTTAAATCAGTTAAATACTGATGAAAGATCATTTGACTCTACTACATCTTTTACAGGAATGAAATTTAATCAAACTCTTAATAAAGCAAAAATTTTATTTGCTAGAATTGATAAAGATAAAAAATTACAAGAAATGATTGATGAAAATTCAAATGAAAATGAAGAAGATTTTGTCACAATTGATGATTTCGCAAAACTCCATTTTAAAGTAGGTACGATTTTGAAAGTTGAAAAAATTAAAAAATCAGATAAATTACTAAAATTACAAGTTAATGTTGGTGATAAAACAAAACAGATTGTTTCAGGTATTGCAGAATACTATCAACCAGAAGATTTAATTAATAGGCAGGTAGTAGTTATTACAAATCTTCAACCTGTAAAACTTAGAGGTGTTCTTTCAGAAGGAATGATTCTTGCTTCAAAAGATAAAAATGGATTAAAATTAATTGTACCAAGCGAAGATGTAGTAGCTGGTTCTATAGTTAGTTAAAGAGGATATATGAATTTACTAGTAACAGGTGGATTTGGATATGTAGGTGCTGCCGTTTTATATGAGGCTAAAAAAAGAGGCCATACTGTTACAGTGTTCGAAAAATTTACAAAGAATAATAAAAAAAGAGCAAAAAAATTAGTAAAATATTATGATCAAGTAATCTGGGGAGATATTAGATACCTAGAAAAAATTGCACCATTGATAAATGGAAAAGATGCAGTTATTAATTTAGCAAGTATAGTTTACCCTGAAAGTGAAATTGAACTAGGATACACTCATGATATTAATGTAAAAGGTTTAGAAAATATTATCAATGCCATAATTATTTCAAAAAGTCCTTGTAAGTTGCTACATATTTCTTCATTTGCTGTTACTGGGTACACTCAAGATAAAGAAGAACTTCTAAATAACAATACTCCTCTAAAGGGGATTAATAACTATTCAATGACAAAGATTGAAGGAGAAGTATTACTTGCTAATTCAACAATAGACTGGTGTATTCTTCGTCCCACTTTAATACTTTGCACAGATTCTAAAAGGAAATACAAAAAAATAAATATTTTAAAATCACTATTTGTAATACCTCTTCATTATAGGATAGAGACAATTGTAGATAGCGATTTCGCAAGTGCTGCTATTACTACAGTGGAAAACATGGGTACAAATAAAAAATTATTTCAAAAAAAGTTGTTTATTGGCGGTGGGAAAAATAACAATCATCAACACATTGTAAGTGATTTAATAAAAGCTGTATTCTCATCAATGAATTTCAAACTTCCACCTGACAAGTATTTTTCAAGAAAAGAAACTTTTGGGGATTGGGTAGATAGTCAAGAAGGGCAAGAAATACTTGATTATCAACATACGAAATTTAAGGATTATTTATTACAAATAAAAAGTAATGTTAGAAAATTTCATATGTTTTCTAAGTTTAATAATTACTTATTCACACTGAAAATAGAATCTGATTATCAAAAAGAAACTATAAAAAAATAATAAAAACAAACAAAAAAAAGAATTGTTACAGTTGTGTAACAATTTGTTCATATGCCCATAATCTGTGTTAAAATATAAAAGTATAAAAATCGAGAAGGGGAAATAGTATGAAAATAAATAAAATTTTAGCCGTTGTTTTAGCAGTAGCTATGTTAGTTTCACTGTTTTCAGTACCAGCTTTTGCTGAAGGAGAAGCCACAATAGTGGAAGATCTTGGCATA
>JAUUZV010000107.1 GCA_030592085.1 Clostridia bacterium
AATGAAAAAAGATGAATATGTTGCAGTAATAATTTTAGAGAACAGAAAAGTAGCTCATCGTGAATTTATTGTAAAAAGTGATTGCAAAATTAATTTTGAAAGAATAACTAATTATCTTAATGAAAAAACCAAAGGGAAAAATGCTAAAGAAATTATGAATCAAAGTTATGATGAATTATTACTATTTGAAAAAGACAATTTAAAGTTCACTAAAATGGTTTTGAAAGAGATATTTGATGTTTTGACACAAAAAGATGATATTGATACCTTTGTTAAGGGTAAAGAAAAACTACTTGGCTTTCCAGAATTCAATAACATACAAGATGCAAAAATGGTAATGGAAGCCTTTAATAAAAAAGATGAATTATTAAAATTATTAGATTTTGCTGATAGTGATGATATTAATATAACAATTGGTGAAGAAAATATTAATAGTGATTTAAAAAATATGAGTATTGCAAGAAAATCTGTTGATTTAGGAGAACATGGATACATTACAATTGCACTTGCAGGACCTACAAGGATGAATTATAAAAAAGTTATCCATTCATTTACAGATTTAGGTAAGTTAATGGATGAATTAATAAAAAAATATTAAGGAAGGAGAAATAAAAATTTGAGTGAAGAAATTAAAAGCACTGAAAATGAAGAAGAAAAAATTCCAGTAATTAGTGAAGACGAAATGAAAAAAACTGATAAAAAGGAAAAGAAACAAATAAAAAAACTAGAAAAAAAAGTTAATGAGCTTGAAGAAAAAAGCAAGGAATCTGTAGAAAGTTTTCAACGGCTTGCTGCTGAATTTGATAATTTTAGAAAACGAACAATAAAAGAGAAAGATCAGATATATACAATTGCCACTAATGATGTTATTGAAAATTTTCTTCCAGTAATTGATAATATGGAAACAGCAAATAAAAGTGTACATAAAAGTAATGAAATAGCTGATGTACTAAAAGGATTTGAACTAGTATATAGACAATTTAATGAAGTACTAGAAAAAATAGGTGTTGAGCCAATTGAATGCGTAGATGAAGACTTTGACCCTGAATTACATAATGCTGTTATGCACATTGAAGATGAAAAATATGAGCAGAACAAAGTGATAGAAGAATTCCAAAAAGGGTATATATATAAAGGGAAAGTTATAAGACATAGCATGGTAAAAGTAGCAAATTAACTAATATAATGATCGTAATGGTCAAAAATAGTCAAAGACAAATAAACGGAGGTAATATTAATGGCTAAAGTAATAGGAATTGATTTAGGAACAACAAACTCATGTGTAGCAGTAATGGAAGCTGGAGAAGCAGTAGTTATTGCAAATGCAGAAGGTGCGAGAACAACTCCATCAGTTGTTGCCTTTTCAAAAACAGGAGAAAGATTAGTAGGACAAGTTGCTAAAAGACAAGCAATTACTAATCCTGAGAGAACAGTAAGTTCAATTAAAAGAGATATGGGTTCTAGTAGGAAAATAGATATAGATGGAAAAAATCATTCACCACAAGAAATATCTTCTATGATTCTACAAAAACTAAAAATAGATGCGGAAAGTTATCTTGGCGAAAAAGTAGAGCAAGCAGTAATAACAGTTCCAGCATATTTTAGTGATGCACAAAGACAAGCAACTAAAGATGCAGGTAAAATTGCCGGTTTAGAAGTATTACGTATTATAAACGAACCAACTGCAGCAGCATTAGCATATGGTATGGATAAAGATGAAGATCAGAAAATCATGGTGTTTGACCTTGGTGGTGGAACATTTGATGTATCTATTTTAGATATTTCTGACGGTGTATTTGAAGTACTTGCAACTAATGGTAATAACAGACTTGGCGGAGATGATTTTGATGATTTAGTAATGAAATATATTATTAAAGAATATAAAAAAGATGCAGGAATTGACTTATCAAAAGATAAAATGGCAATGCAGAGACTTAAAGAAGCTGCTGAAAAAGCTAAAATTGAATTATCTACTGTTATGTCTACTAATATTAATTTACCATTTATAACAGCAGACTCAACAGGTCCTAAACATCTTGATATGACTCTAACACGTGCTAAGTTTGATGAATTAACAGCTACTTTAGTTGAAAAATCTATGGTTCCAACTAAAAAAGCAATGAAAGATGCAGGACTTACTCCTTCAGATATTCATAAAATCTTACTAGTTGGAGGTTCAACAAGAATTCCAGCTGTTGTAGATGCTGTTAAAAAATATCTTGGTAAAGATCCATTTAAAGGAATAAACCCTGATGAATGTGTTGCATTAGGTGCGGCTATTCAAGCTGGTGTATTAACTGGTGAAGTTAAAGATTTATTATTACTTGATGTAACACCATTATCATTAGGTATTGAAACACTAGGTGGAGTATGTACTAGACTTATTGATAGAAATACAACTATTCCTACAAAGAAAAGTCAAATTTTCTCAACTGCAGCTGATAGTCAACCATCAGTAGACATTCATGTTTTACAAGGTGAGAGAGAAATGGCTAGTTATAACAAAACTTTAGGGCGATTCCAATTAACAGGTATTGCACCTGCACCAAGAGGAATTCCACAAATTGAAGTTACATTTGATATTGATGCTAATGGTATTGTACATGTATCAGCAAAAGATTTAGGAACTGGTAATGAGCAAAAAATTACTATAACAGCTTCAACTAACTTATCTGATGATGAAATAGATCAAGCGGTACAAGATGCTGAAAAATACGCTGAAGAAGATAAATTAGCAAAAGAATCTATTGAAGCGAGAAATAATGCTGATTCATTAATTTATCAATCAGAAAAAGCTATGAAAGATGCTGGAGATAAATTAACTGATGAGGACAAAGATCCTGTTAACAGCGAAATTGAAAACCTTAAAGAAATCTTAAAAGGTGAAGATAATGACGCAATTAAAGATGCAACAGGGCAATTAACAGAAGCTATGAATAAGATTAGCGAAAAGATTTATGCACAAAATCCTAATGAAGGACAGCCAGGATTCGATAATATGGGTGGACAGCCTCAAGAAGAAGAGGATGTAGTTGATGCAGATTATGAAGTAGTTGACGAAGAAGAAGAATAAAACTATACTAAGGGGAACCTATTATGGTTCCCCAAATTTTTATTACAGGAGTTAGATAAGTGGCCAATAAAAAAGACTATTATGAAGTACTTGGTGTAAGTAAAAACGCCAATGAAGATGAACTTAAAAAAGCTTATAAAAAGCTTGCAAAACAATATCATCCAGATTTAAACAAACATGAAGATCATGCTGAAGAAAAATTCAAAGAAATTAGTGAAGCCTATGGAATATTAAGTGATCAAGGAAAAAGACAAAAATATGATCAATTTGGTCATGATGGTCTTAATATGAATGGTGGCGGTGGAGGTTTTGGTGACTTTGGGTTTGGTGATATATTCGATTCCTTTTTTGGTGGTGGATTTTCACAAACTAGAAGAAATGGCCCAAGAAAAGGTCCTGATATTAGAGAATATGCAAAAATCAGTTTTGAAGAAGCTGCTTTTGGTGTAAAAAGAAAAATAAAAGTAAACCGTTATGAAGATTGCGATACTTGCACAGGTTCAGGTGCTAAACCTGGAACTAAAAAAGAAACTTGTAAACATTGTAATGGTTCTGGACAAGTAAAAGTTCAACAAAATACATTGTTTGGTTCTTTTGTAAATGTAAAAGCTTGCGATGTTTGTAGAGGAGAAGGTTCAATAATAACTGAGAAATGCCCAACTTGTAATGGTTCTGGAAAACAGAGAAAACAGCGAACTATTGAAGTTAATATTCCAGCTGGAATTGATAATGGACAATCCATTTCAATTAGAGGTGAAGGTGGAGTTGGCGAAAATGATGGACCAAATGGAAATTTAATTGTTACTATTGCTGTTTTAAAACATAAAATATTTAATAGAAATGGATATGAAGTCTTTAATATACAGAATATTTCATATGCACAAGCAACATTAGGAGATACAATAAAAATACCAACGCTTGACGGTGAGATAGAATATGATATATCTCCTGGAACTCAAAATGGAGACAAATTTAGATTAAGAGGTAAAGGAATACCTTCACTAAGAACTTCACATAGAGGAGATCAAATTGTAGAAATATCAGTTCATGTCCCTAAAAAATTATCAAAAGAACAAAAAGAACTCTTATATAAATATGCAGAGACTTTTGGTGAAAAACCTACTGGAAAGAAAAAAGGATTATTTAATATATGAAATGGGTGAATGTTGTTATTTCATGTGAACATAAGAATTTAGAAGATGTTTCAATGACATTACTAGAAGCTGGAGCAACTGGTACCCAAATAATTGACCCTAGTGAAATTAAAAATATGATATGTGAATTATCAAAGCAAGAATATGCTGATGATAGGCTTATACCAACAAATGGATTTCAAGTTATAGCATATTTTGCAATTAATAAAGATTTAACATTATTAAAAGATAAATATAAGGAAAAATTATCTTTTAAAATAGTTGACGATAGTGATTGGTTAGATAATTGGAAAAAATATTATGTTCCATTTAATATAACTGAATCAATTAGGATTATTCCTTCATGGGATAAACAACTAGCTACAAATAACTTAGATATCATAATGGAACCTGGAATGGCATTTGGAACAGGTACACACGAAACAACTAAACTGTGTACCTTTTTAATTGAAAAACATATAAAACCTAATGATAAAATTATTGATGTTGGTTGTGGAACAGGTATTTTATCTATTATCGCAAAAAAATTAGGAGCTAGTGATATAACTGCTATAGATATTGATGAGGCTGCTATTAAAACAACTAAAGAAAATATAATAATAAATAAAACACCTAAAATTAATGTGGTTTTAGGAGAATTAAGCCATTTAGATAAAATAAATAAAACTAATATTATAATTGCTAACATAGTTTCTGATATAATTATTGAATTAACACCAATTTTTAGAGATTATTTAGTAAAGAAAGGAAAAGTTATCTGTTCTGGAATAATTAAAAGTAGAAAAAATGATGTTATTAATGCTTTGGTTATTAATGGATTTAAAATACTTGAAATTAAAACAGATAACGAATGGGTTGCAATAGTAGCAAATGCGTAAATTTTTTATATTAGATCAACCACTAAATGTTAATAGAAAATATTTATTATCAAAAGATGATTCTCATCATTATGAAAAAGTTTTAAGAGGTAATAAAAATGAGAATATCATTATTTGCGATGGTAAAAATCAAAATTATGATGGAAAAGTTCTTGGAATGATAAATGATCAATTACAAGTATTATTAATAAGTAAGATATTAATTGATAATGAACCATCTACAAAAATACACTTATATCCAGCACTAATAAAAACAGAGAAATTTGATTATCTTTTACAAAAATGTTCTGAAGTAGGAGTTTTTGAAATTACACCTGTTTTTGCTGAAAGGTCATTAATAAAATTAGATAGTAAAAAAATTGAAAAAAAGATTAGTAGATGGAATAGAATTGTAGTTGAAGCATGTAAACAATGTCAAAGGAGTTATATACCAATTGTAAATAAACCAATTTCTTTTGAAAAAGCAATTACTCAAAGTCAAGAAGGAATAATTGCTTATGTCAATGAAGAAAAATTATATATAAAACAAGCTATTACAAAGTTTGATAAATCTGTAAATCTCTTTATTGGTCCTGAAGGTGGTTTTTCTAAACGTGAAATTAAATTAGCAAGCGAAAATAATATAACAATAGCTCATCTTGGCTCACTAATTTTACGTGCAGAAACAGCTGCAGTTGTTGCAACTTCATTAATATTATATGAAAAAATGGATAATGATGAAAAACAATGAAATATGAAGTAAAAGTGAGAAAAGGGAAGTAAATTAATCTCTTTTAATAACTGATTTGTGATATAATAACTTAAGATATATGAAAAGGAATGAATTATGACAATAAGTATGACAGGATTTGGTAGAGCAATCGCTGAAAATGAACTGTTAAAAGTTAAAATTGAAATGAAAAGTGTTAATAGTCGATATCATGATTGTAATATGAAGATATCAAGATCTTACACATTTGTAGAAGAAAAACTTAAAAAGATAATTAAAAAACAGATTTCTAGAGGAAAAATTGATGTTTATGTAACCATAAAACATATTGATAATTCAAATGTAAAAGTATCAGTTGATATGGATTTAGCTAATCAATATTTTCTTGGCATTCTAAAAGTAAAAGATACATTTTTAATAAAAAAAGAAATAGAAGCATTTCAAATTACTGAAATACCTGGAGTTTTTGTAACAGATGAAGAAGAAATTGATGAAAAATTAGTTTTAAAATTTATTCAAAATACTTGTAATGAAGCATTGAAGAATTTATTAAAAATGAAAAAAATTGAAGGTAAACACATTTTTGAAGATATGGTAGGTAAAATGAGCGAACTAACTTATTGTATAAATGAAATTGAAAAATTTTCATCTACAATAGTTGAAGAATACAGAATAAAACTTCAAAATAGAATAACTGAATTATTAGATGAACAAGATATTGATGAGAATCGTTTAGCTCAAGAAGTTGCATATTTTGCTGATAAATCTTGTATTGATGAAGAGTTAATTAGATTAAATAGTCATATTAAACAATTTGAAGAAAATATGGCTAAAGATCAAACTGGAAGAAAAATGGATTTTATAATTCAAGAAATGAACAGAGAAATTAATACAATTGGTTCTAAAGCTAACTCATTAGAAGTTACAAATTTAGTACTTGAATGTAAATCTATTGTAGAAAAGCTTCGTGAACAAGCTATGAATTTAGAGTAATAAAAATGAAATTAATTAACATTGGATTTGGAAATATGATAGCCGCAAATAGAGTGATTGCCATTGTCAATCCAGAATCAGCTCCAATTAAAAGGATGATTCATGAGTCGAGAGATACTAAAGAATTAATTGATGCAACATATGGTAGGCGAACTAGAGCGGTAATAATAACAGATAGTCATCATATTATTTTATCAGCAATTCAACCTGAAACTATTAGTAATAGATTAGTTATTGATAATGAAAAGGATGTGTAATATGTCACAATTAGGTATGCTAATTATTGTGTCTGCACCAAGTGGAACTGGAAAGAATGCAGTTATAAAAGAATTAATGAAGGCAGATGAAAATATCTTTTATTCTGTTTCAGTTACAACTAGAAAACCAAGAAATAAAGAAAAAAATGGTATTAATTACTTTTTCGAGACACGTGATGAATTTGAAAAAATGATTATTAATAAAGAATTAATAGAATGGGATGAATATGTTAATAATTATTATGGTACACCTAAAAAGTTTATTGAAGAAATGACTAATGAAGGAAAAGATGTAATTTTAGAAATAACTGTTGAAGGAGCCATAAATGTAAAAGAAATGTGGCCAGAAGCAGTTATGATTTTTTTGTTACCTCCTTCAATGAATGAACTAAGAAAACGTATTATATGTAGAAATACAGAATGTGAAGATTCAATAAATCAACGTATGCTAAGTGCTGAAAAGGAATTAGATTATGTAAATGATTATGAGTATGTTGTTATTAATGATGATTTATCATATGCAGTTAATCAAGTTGAAGAAATTATTCACGCTGAAAGATTAAAAACAATTAGAAATAAAAATATAGTTAATAAATTAATAAGGAGAAAAAAATGATCGCAAAACCATCATTAGAGCAATTAATGACTAAAGCGGATGTTAGATTCAATGTAGTCATCGCTGTATCAAAAAGAGCAAGACAAGTACAAGAGGGTTATCAGACTTATTACAATGGTGAAGAAAAAAATGCAATAACCATTGCAACTAAAGAAATTGAACAAGGTTCAATTATTTTAAAGACAATTGATATGTATGGAGAAGAAGAATGACCGTAGAAAAAACAATGGAAAAAATAGTCTCTTTATCTAAACGTAGAGGGTTTATTTATCCAGGTTCAGAAATATATGGCGGTTTTGTAGGAATATATGACTATGGACCATATGGAACAGAACTTGCCAACAACATAAAAGCTGCTTGGTGGAAAACAATGGTGCAGATTGAAGACAATATTGTAGGCCTTGATTCAAGTATATTTACTCGTCCTGAAGTTTGGGTGGCCTCGGGGCATGTGGGTGGTTTTTCAGACCCAATGGC
>JAUUZV010000126.1 GCA_030592085.1 Clostridia bacterium
ATTTATTATATTTGATACCATATAAAAAGAGCTATTATCCATTGTCACAAAACTTTCTCTTGTTCTTCCAAGTTTATAAGGACTGTCAGGGTAAACCCCTAAACCTTGTAAAAATGTTTTATTTTTTCTTTTTTCATTTAATTTTTCATATATGTTTAAAATATCTTTATAGTATTTTTTTATTATTCGCTTTTTATTGCTTTTTGAATATAAATCCCATACTAATATTATAAACAAACATTCTGTGTAACCAAATTTACCTGATTGTAATATATTAAAATCTCTATTCCATCTATGAGGTATGCTTCCATCTTCTAGTATGTTTTTTTTATAAAATCGTAATGCTTTTTTTTGATAAGTTAAGTCATTCCATTTTGAAAATTCATTTAATGATACTAAGCTATCCCATCCCCAAACCCAGTAATAATCACTTGCTGAAGCTCTAATAATATTTTTACTACTAAGTTTAGTACTCTCAGCATAAAATGGAATCAGTTTCATTAATTCACCAATTTCTTTGGACTCACTAAATTCAACTATTGGTTGCTTTTCTTTTAACTTTTCATATCTTAATATTTGTTTCTTAATTATATCTCTATAGTGGTTTTTTATTCGCTTTTGCTCTTTTCTCAAGTCGCTTAGCGAATCACCAAAAGATATACTAGATATAGTATTGCTTATTTTATTAATAGTCATATATATATAACTGTCAAAAAACATTTCATTTTTTTCTATATTACTATATTTAATCTCAAGTTTATCATTACTATTATTTGCATCCACTCCTTCATTAACATTAAACAATCTAAAATGTTCATTTATATTTACTAAAAAGCATCCATTTTCGTTAACCCAATCAACTAATTTGTAATAGTCATGAGCTATATATATTTGTTCATTTTTAATGGTTTTTGTAGTCCACTCTCTTTTCCCATGTACATTTTTATATAAATTTTCTTCATTTAATATTACTTTAAGTTCTTTATTCTTATTTATTGATTCAATAATCAAACTTTTATGAGAAGCAAATCCACATATCATTTCTTTATCACTTATAAATCCATATGAAGATACAAATAGATTTGTTAAATCTACTTTTTTATTATTAATATAAAAGGATATAGCTTGTGTTTTATCACTTCGCATAATATATGCATTTCTACTTACAGGTTGTGTACCGTGATAGGACAGTTGGTTAAAACCATTTTGTCCAATTCCAGCAGATATTAAATCATCACAAATAAAGACTGTTTTAAAATCAAGTTGACTAACGCCTTTATCAAAATAGGTGCTATGCCTTTTTAATCTGTCAATCATGATATATCCCATCTATTTTCATGAACTCACAATGTTTCATGTCTACACTGATTTTTCTATTCTTTATTGAAAGCAACCCATACTTACCTTTAAAATGAATGTTTTCATATTTAAATTCAAAAGTCTTTTTTGATGAAAAAATAATTTTTGTAATATTATTATACTTAATTATAACTACTTTACCATCCTCTAAAAATTCCACATTATTTAGTGGTTCATTAAGGGAACTAACTAATACACTATAAGTGGTATTTTTGCTTTTGTTTAAAATTGTTAATATTTCACTTCGTTCGTCTCCTTTATAAAGTCCATCTTTATATATCCAATCATAATCACGCCAGTTGCCATCAAAAACTTTGCATCTTAATTCATCTAAACCTTCATGAGACCAATTTGTAAGATTTATAGTTTCAATATCTTTTTTGTGTAAATAAACATATGTGTCTAAATTATATTTACCAACAAACTTAATATACTCATCCTTTGCTTTTGAGCTTTTTGCTAAAAAGTGTAAATCAAATTGAGTCTTTTCTTCACCATTAATATAATCTCTAATATATAATGTATTCCATTCTTTAATATAAGTTACATCTCTATTCCAAACTACAGGTTTTATATTAATGGGGTTATTAAGCAATCTATATGAAAAATCTTTATCTCTAGATGGCCATTTAGGCCATTTTTGTATTGTAGATATATTATGAGTAAAACTAGTTAGTGAAGCTTTTTTATTTGAGATAAACAAGTCTACACTTCCTCTTTTATGTGTAACATCACTCATATCTTTTACACTTACTCTGTTATGCATAAATGATTGATCTACCGGTGGGTTATATTGACTTCCGTAATCAATTAAAATAGGTATTTCATTTGCGTAAAAAATTATTGTTCCTTCATCATGATCATAATGTTCTCTAATATATCCTGATTTAATAACAAGATACCCTTTTGCATCTTTTGTTCTAGATATGGTTCCAAACCCTTCATAAAATAAATCATGCCATTTTCTTTTCAAGTTATAATCTAAAAATACATCTACAAGACATAAACCATACTTAAAAGCACAATTCCTATCAACCATTGGAACTATACCAATTTCTCCTGCTCTTTTAAAAGCACTCATCATTTCCTTTGAAAATTCCTTATCTGTATCTTTTGTAAATTTAGCAGCATATGCAAATACAACTTGTAATTGTTGTGTATGATAGTTAATATCAGTATCACCTAAACTCGGAATCATACTAATTTTCATTCTTGGGTCTTTTGGTGTTTGAATATTAGCTAGAAACTTATATGTATTCTTTAATCTTTTATTAGTAAAAAAATCATATATGTTATTATTTTTATAAACTTGAATAAAAAAGGAGTAATACATTAATGTATATGCTTGATAATTTGGTGCTTCCACAAAGGCATAATCACTATTTATACACCTTTTTAAATCTTTAATAAATTCTTTTTTTGCATATTGTATCCATTCACTTTGTTTTGGATGTTTTTTTATTATACATGCAGCTATACCAAAACTTGTAAAGTAATCACTGTGAAAATTTACATTTCCTTTTCCAAAGCTTGTTTTATTTTTATCTGGCCAGTAATCATTATCTTGCATACAGTACAATAAGTATGTAATTTTTTTCATGATTGCAATTTTCGTACTATTTTCTATTTCAACTTCATTAGCTATTAAATCAAAATCAATTACTGCATTTCTAAAAGGTCTGGTAAATGCTATGGCAACTAAATCATGAAATGCATATCCAAAGTGTTTAAACATGGCAATTCTTGTGTCAAACCATTTTTCAATTTTTATTACTAAATCTTTTGCAACATTAGCATCATTAGTTGCTAAATAATATCCTGCTTTATCATCTAAAAATTCGTCAAATCCTATATATTTATTTATAACATCACTAAACAAAGTAAATTTATTTAAATTTTCTCTCATCTTAGCAATATCATCTTTTCTTATTAGTAATGAGGGATATTCAATGTCACATAATTCCTTATATTCAAAAATCCAATTTGAATATTTATTAAGATTTGCTCCATTATATATACTTGATAGTCTTTCAACATTATGAATATATTTTATATTTGAAAACCCTGTTAAATTATCTTGATAACCGATTTTTGATATGTCAATTTCAGGAATTTTACTTTTATCTTTATCAATTTTATTTAATGATATTATCCATTGTCTTTTACCTTTATTAATCGGTGCTTTAATAATTCCAAATTTATCAATAATAAGTTTATTTTCTTCACCATTTTCCCAGTTTGAAGCATACGCACCTACAATTGATAATATACTATTTTCATCATATAACGATAACACAGGAGATTCATCTTTTCCCCATCCAAAAAATGGTTTTATTTTAGCAATTATGTTTGTATTAGAATTAATATTAAAATAAAGTCGCTCAAACTCATTACTTTTTTTCCCTTTTTCTTCACTAGGTGTATGCATTCTTACAAAAGCTTTTCTAGGAATAAAATTATTTGTTGTTACTCTTAAGTTGCTATTTTTTGTTGAAAATTCTTCACTGATTAATATTTCTTTTTTATCTTTATACATAGTAATTTTAAATATATATTTATATGTATCTTTAATTAAATAATGTATTAATACTTCTAATTTGACTTTTTTATTTCGATCTATTTTTGTTTTGATTATTGCACTTTTGATATTTGTTATTTCAAATATACAATTTCCTTTAGAATCAATACTTGAGTAATCAAGTATTGGTCCTGGAACATCACTACTATACAATCCAGCTTTTGGTATTCTAATAGACACAAGTCCATTTGATATATATTGGTAATTATCCTTTTTCTTTATTATAAAGTTACTTACTTTTAAAATATTTTCTTTTGCTACTAAGTTATATTTTTTTATTTCATATGCTTTTAAACTATCAAAAAAAGTAATTTCTAGTTTTTTCTTATTTATAACTTTAAAATCAGCATCAAGTTTATTATGTATCGAGTCAGTTAATATAAATGATTTACTACAATCTATATCCTTTATTACTTTATTTATAATTTGCGTTTCATAATTAAACCCAAATTGCTCTTTTATTATAAATGATGTAACTTTCATAATAACCTTCTTATATATAAATATTATTTACGTTTTTCTTTAAAAACACTTGTTACACTTGCTATTACAGCAAGGGCGCCGCTAGCTGATGTATATAAAGTTTTGAATATAATATATCCCCAATTTGTAAATCCATCAGGAAAAGCTAGAAAAACAAGACCATTTAATAATCCACCAAATACAATCACACAAGCAAACATAATTAGTAGTGCTTTAATTAGTGAATTTATTGGTTTTTTAACTTCCATATATGAATCACCTAAAACTGAAACTTTGCCCTTCTTAAGATCTTTTCTTGTACCTTTAATCACTAACCAACTAGTTAAAAACACTATAATTCCTACAGTTATCAGTACATCAATACCAGCATCAAGTGCAGATATAGTTGACATCATCCGATATGAAAATAAAGCAATCAGACCATTAATTACACCATTAATTAGAGCTGAAACAATTGCGTTATCACGTATATATTTTTTGGGGTTTTTACCGATAATTTGTGGAAGAGAATATTTTTTAAACTCTTTTAATGATTTAACATTTATAACTAAAATAGATACATTTTTATCTGGTATTCTCTTAGGAATAATAATATTAATATTATTTTCACTTTGGGTAAACTTAAGAGATTTTCCGTTTATTATTGAGATATTCACAACTTTACTTTTGCAACCTTTTACTACTAATTCACCCTCCTTAGGCCATTCATGTACATGTAAGTAAAGTGTTTTATCTTTTCTTGTTACTGTCCCCCACGATTGACTACTTAATGGTGTATAGGTATTACCATAGATTGAATCATCATTATCTTTCATCCATTCTCCTACACTACTCAATCGCTTAATAATCTCTGATGGGAATTCCCCTTTATCTGTAGGGCCAACATTTAAAAGATAATTTCCACCATGTCCAGTTATAAGAGACAGATTTTTTATTAATTCCTTAGGTGACTTCCATTGTGTTTCATTAGGATTATAAGCCCAAGTTTGCCCAATGGTCATACATGTTTCCCATGGTTGAAAACGTTCTGGTGGTGGAAATGATTCTTGTGTAACTGGTGCAAGATCTAACGTTCCTTCTGCATACTTATGTATTTGTTTTTTTACCCATCCACGAATAATTGGTATCTTAAACATAAGAATTACTAGTTTAAAAAACTTTTCACTTTCAATTCCGTCACCTGAAGGAGGTCTATTGTTTTTTATTGGTATCCCATTTGTTGGAATAAATTGTTCAGGTGTGACAAAATCATAATCATCTCCCAACCTATCATTAATTAAAGTATTAGGGCTTAGTTCATGAACAAGTTTATGAAAACGAGATGTATCATATTTTTTATGATTACAAATACCATCAAACCATATCACACTTATTTCACCATAATCAGTCAGCAATTTACGAATATGGCTTTCCATATAATCAAGATAATCTCCCCATTCTTTACGTTTTGGTTCACCTAGCCAATTCTTTGTAATTGGTTTAGATGTATCACGATAACCAGTATGCCACATATCAGGTGGTGAGTAATAAAAACCTAACTTCATCCCTTCCTTTTTACAAGCATTTGCTAGTTCAAGGCAAACATCTCTTCCAAAAGAAGTATTAGTAATCTTATAGTCTGTTCCTGGAGCATCAAACATACAAAATCCATCATGATGCTTGGATGTTATAACAATATATTTCATACCTGCATCCTTGGCTATTTTAACCCATTTTTCCGCATCAAAATCAGTAGGATTAAACTTTTCAGGTAATTTCACATACTCTTCTTCAGACACTGTTGATGGAGTATCAAACATGGCTTCTGAAAGCCCAGGAGCCATTATTGGCCAAGAAGCTTCTGCCCCTGCTACTGTATAAGCTCCCCAATGTATAAACATACCAAACTTGGCATCAAGGTACCACTTTAAGTTGTTTTTATTTTTATTATTTTGAAGCTGCTTCTTCATGATAAATACCCCCTCCATAGATTATATCTTATAATTTAATTTTATCATTTAACATCGTTGACAAGAAGTCGCCCACCTCAATGCTTCCTTTCTCACTTTAGTGAGAGCATAGGTGGGTGATGAATTGTCTTAATTTAAAGTATAGTTCATTGATAATACTACGTCAATTCTGATAAAATATAGGTAGTAGAAAACAAGGTGATTATGAATGAATAAATCATATAAATATCGTATATATCCAAATAATGAACAAGCTAAACTAATTGAAAAGACTTTTGGTTGTGTTCGCTTTGTATTCAATCACATTTTATCTCTAAGAAAAAAAGCTTATGAAGACTATATAGCTAATCCACTTATTAACAAAATTGAAAAATATCCAAAGTTATCTTATCTTAAAAAAGAATTTGAATGGTTAAGAGAAGTAGATAGTCTAGCTCTTTGTAATGCAGTTATTGCTCTTAAAAGAGCATATAATAACTTTTTTAGTAATCGTACTTCTTTTCCTAAATTTAAAAGCAAACATTTTAGTAAAAAAAGTTATACAACCAATAATCAAAAAGGTAGCATTAGAATCATTAATAAGAATAAAATTAGAATTCCAAAGTTAGGTGATATGAAAATAAAGCTACATAGAGATATACCAGCACATGTAACTATTAAATCAGCAACAATTTCTAAAACATCAACAGATAAATACTATATATCAATATTAGGATATTATGAAAAAAGTAAGGTGAATAAAATAACAACTCATTCAAGAGGTAGTGTACTAGGTCTTGATTATTCATCTAGTTCACTTATAGTAGATAGTTTTGGTAACTGCTCTGATTATCCTAAATATTATAGAAAATCAAAAGATAAACTTGCAGAAGAACAAAAAAAACTATCAAAGCGAAAGAAGGGAGGAAA
>JAUUZV010000013.1 GCA_030592085.1 Clostridia bacterium
CTTCTATTGTTGTGTCTATGCTATATTCTTTTATAATCTGTTGTACGGTCTCATTTACTTTTCTACGATGAAGAAATTTTAGAGAAACAGGATTAACATGCGTAATATTTCCATCAATATCAAAAGCTATTATTCCATCTGTCATATTGGTTAAAATAGCGTCAAATTTATTTTTTTCATTGGAAATATCTTCTAACATATTTTTGAGACTTAAAGACATCTCATTAATAGACATGGTCAATTGGCCTATTTCATCATTACCTGCTTTTTCTAATAATTGTCCAAATTCTCCTTCTGCAATATCTTGTGTTTTCTCTGTAATATCATTAATAGGTTTAGTAATGGATTTTGATAATAAATAACCTATTCCAAATGCAAATACCAATGAAATTAATAAACTAGTCATTATGGAATTATTAAATTCAGATACCATTAACTGCCAATCTTCTTTATAATATCTAAAATAAAATACTAAGTTTTCTTTAACAACAGCATAATCATAAAAAGCTCTATTATTAATTGTTATAAGTTCTTTATGATTAATGTTTTCTCCAGCAACTGCCGCAATAAAGTTTACAGAACTATATAATTCAGTGAGAAAAACTTGTTCATCTTTACTTAAAAAAGATGAATCGGATGAAAAAATTTCATTATTTCTTCGATCAACAATGGTATAACTTTTATTATTTCCATAAATACCAAAGGAGGGAGAGTAAACATCTCTCATATCTTGATAAACATTAGTAATATTTAGAGTGCCTTCATGAATTTCATAAATTTCAAAACCTTTTTCGATATCATCAATAAATTGATTATAATGAAAATTTTCTATACTGATATTTAAAAATATACCAATTGGTATAACTAAACAAACTGCAATTAAACAGATGAATATAACTAATTTCCATTGTAATCGCTTTTTCATCACTTACTCTGTATTATCCTTTCTAAAGAAATATCCAATTCCTCTCTTTGTAAGAATGTATTTGTTTTTATCAGTGGATAACTTATCTCGCAAACGGCTAATTGTAACATCTACCGTTCTCATATCACCATAGTAATTATATTCCCAAATTGTTTCTAGTAACTTTTCACGACTCATAACAACACCACTATTCTCAACCAAAAACAAGAGTAGTTCAAATTCTCTATTTGATAGGTCTAGTGGTTCATTATTTTTTAGTACTTCATAGCTTGCTTCGTTAATTTTTAAGTCAAATACTTCAATACTATTTTGAATACCTTTTATCTCTTTATTTCCCACACGACGTAAATTTGATTTGATTCTTGCTAATAACTCTCGCGGAGAAAAGGGTTTAGTTACATAGTCATCTGCCCCTAATTCAAGACCGAGTACTTTATCTAATTCTTCTTCTTTAGCTGTTAACATAATAATTGGTGTTTGAATTCGCTCTCGTAATTTACGACAAACAGTAAAACCATCATACACTGGCAACATTACATCTAAAAGAATTAAATCAGGTTGCTCATTTAATGCTTTTTCAATGGCTTCTTGTCCATCATATGCTTCTATTGTGGTATATCCTTCTTTTTGTAAGTTGAATTTAAGAATATTAACAATATTTCTTTCGTCATCAACAATTAAAATTTTAGCAGGCAAACAAGCACCTCCCTTGTAATCTAATCATAATTATATCACAAAAATTGAAAGATAAAAAAGCACTTTTAAGCGCTTTAGTAAATATATCCTGTACTAATTTCTAAATCTTTTAATGCTAATATATAGTTTTTTTCCTTTTGCAAGACTGAAGAGGCTATAGCCTCATATGTTCTCTCTTTTCCTTGCAAAATGCTAAGTGATACAAATCCTTGTTCATACTGTATTAAAGTAGCTTCATAGTCAGTCAATTTAATCTGTTGATTTAATTTTTCTAATTGTAAATAATCATATTTTGTTTTAAGATTATTTAAGTCTCGTAGAATTGCAACTTCAACAGTTAGTAGTTGTTTGTCATAATCTAATACTGCTTGTTCATAATTTGCTTTTGCTGTAATATATTTTTCTAGTGTTTCTCCATAAAACTCACTAATGATATTAAAATATATTTCTTTTGATTGTTTGTTTCTATATGATGAATATAACGTTATATGATTAACTAATGCACTATTAAAAATTTCTTCATAAGTAAATTCATATGGATCTACAATATTAATTAAGGACATATCAATAATTTTACCCTCTGGTAATATAATTTCTAATTCATCTTCAATTGATGAAAACTGATACTTTGCATTTTCTAAATCTATTCGCGAATCTTCTAAAACATAAGCACCATTCATTTTTTCTAAACTTGTACTGTCAGACGTTGCAATAATCTCATCATATTCAATTTTAGTTTGTTCATAATTATCGCTTGCAGCTAATAAACTACTTTGAAGTAAATAATAATCATAACTTATAGCTAAAACATCTTTTTCAATATTCATTATGTTTTTATTATTATTCATGACTAGTATAGTTAATGTAGTTTCTTCATTAAATGGTGTATAAAATGCTTTCATTTGTCCGTTATATGATACTTGTTCTGTAATATTTGCCACTCTATTTGCTTCGTCATATGAAATAACAGCTGCGTCATATCGTAACTCATCAATAGTTATATATGGATTGTTTTCAATGGCAAGAGCATTAGCTTGTTCAATGGAAAGTTTATGTAGTTCAACCCCTAAAACACTTCCGCTAATAACTAGAGCTACTATTAATAGTAAAATAATTTTTTTCTTCATAATTAAAATTCTCCCTCCATATAGGTGCATGCCATATTTTCAAGCTGTAACACATGTGTATTGTATGTATAAATCTTTTCTTTATAATTAATAAGTGATGATTCATATTTATCTACATATATCTGATATTCTTCTTGGTCAATAAATTCTTTGTCAACAAATACTTTATTATCTAACATCTCTTGATAATTAATATCAATTTGTAATTTATAGTTATTTATTGTATCAAGTTCTTGTAATAAGGAAAAATATAGTAATTTAATTTCTTTAGACTGTGAATTTATATAGGTCTCTTTATATAATTGATTTAATTCCATTGTAATCATTGTTTGTAAATAATCTATTGAACCACTATGTGATGTTACGTTAATGTTATATCCATCAAGATAATCAATTTTAATCTCATCTTTTTCAAGTTGTCTGTCATATTCTTTTATTACAGGTGAGTAAATTTCAAAACTTTTTAGATATTCTTCAATTTCTAAGATAGGTAAAAAAGTTTCTTCTATAATCAATGAATACTCATTAAATCTAATTGATTGTTTCATTGTAAGATTAAAAGAATAAAGAGCAGACTCATAATTCCGCTGGCTGTTATTTAAGGCTACTTTTGCACTTTCTAATGCATACCGCTCAGAGATAAGCTCTGTTTGATTAATATATCCTTGAGAAAACATTAATTGTGCATTATTATAATCTTTGATTTGATTATCATAATTATCTTCCATCATATTTACTGTTTTATGTAATGAATATAAAGAATAGTAAAGATTTCTAAATGATATTTCTAATGAACTAGCAGTGGATAATAATTGTTCTTCTGTTCTCTTAATATTCCAATCAATATTTAATTTACCTGTTATCTTATTAATCATTAAATATGCTAGATTATATGACTGAGAACTTCTACTACTCATCATAACGTATTTACGGTAATTATCTACATAATTATCAATCTGATCACTTAACTGATTAGTTAGTGATATCAACTGCTCATTACTTGAAAGGTATACTTCTTGTAAATCAGACATTGATGAAGCCTGACCCAATATAGGTGAGCTAATTAGTAAGAGGATTAAAAGTATAGTACAGATTTTCTTTAACAAAATGGCCCCCTTTTTTTACTACACAAATTATATCATAAAACAAAGCTTACATATGTAAAATCCTTAATAGTTCACAAAAAATTCACAAAAAAAGAAAGAGTACAATTAAGTACTCTTTCAATAATTTTGTATAAACTATTTAGTCATCTACAACTGTGAATGTATGTGTTAATACTTTTCCACCTGTTGTTATGTATGAAATAGAAACTACAGTGTCTTCACTAACTGTACCAATTGTAACAGTTGGAGACTTGTCAGTTGACTGTGTATCAATATCAATTACTAAATCATTTGATGTATACCAAGATCCTGATGTTAAATCAATAACAACACCATACTGGTCTTTAACAACAACATCGCCTTCTAATAAAGCAACCCCTGTCTGAGTTTCATCAATTGAGAAGTCCTCACTTGCATTCCAAGCGAATGTTGTAATTTCTGGTAAATCACTTACAGCTGTTACATTTATTGAAGCTTCTTCGCCATATACTGAGAAGATCTTAATAGTTGTTGTTCCAGCCGCTTGTGCAGATAATTCTAATGTAGTTGTGTTTAAAGTAAAGTCTGAATTAGAATTTGTTACCATAATAATTCCTGATGGGACAGCACCACTACCTGCTAACAGAACAGTTTGATTTGTGCTAGTTTTTCCTTGAATCTCTAGTGTTACTTCATAATCAGTTCCTTCTGTTCCTGGAGCACCATATAGAATTGGTGCATTACTTAATGTGTAGTTAGTAATTTCACTAGCATTAATAACATATATATTAGGTTGAATAACACTAACAGATGTCATTGATGAATTTAAAAGTGACATTAGAACATTAGCTGTTCCTGCAGTACTTTGTGCTGTAAATGTTACAGTGTTTGTTCCATCAAAGCTTGCTGGAGAAGAAGACATATATGTTCCTGACGCATTAACGAATTCAATAGAAACAGTATATCCAGTTCCATCTAGGTCAATAGCATCTCCATACTGGTCTTTAATAACTAAATCAGCATCAGTAGCAGCATAAACTGCTCCAACTTGGAAATATGATGGAATACTTGATGACACAAGAGTAGTTGGTTTTGGAGCTTCTTCAACAGTTACTGAGAATGACTGTGTAGTTGAACCATCATAACTGTAGAATACTTGTGCAGTTCCTGCTAGTCCTGCCATAACCTGTAATGTTCCACTACCTGCATCATATACAATACCATTGCTTGGTACTACAGCTGGATTTGAAGATGATGAAGCTAATTTTGATATCTCAAAGTTTCCAAGTAATGAAAGAGGTGTTCCATATTGGTCAAAGGCTTGAGCAACTAAATCAACAGTTGTTCCCGCTGTAACTCTTCCTGTTACTCCTCCAATAACTAAATTATCAATAGCTGAAGAAGCATAAACAGTAAATGTCTGTTGTGCAATAATTCCTTTTGATGGAACAATTAAATGTAATGTTACAATACCTGGATCTTCTGCATTAAAGACTAAATCACCTTCGCCATTAATTATGATTCCAGCTGGGTTAATAATACTTTCTGAAGTACTATAAACTTGAATTAATCCACCTGGTTGAATATCTGCATTTGTTATCATTAATGGATTACCATATTGATCAATTGCATATACTTCAATTTTATGTCCTGTTGTATATTCTTCAATAGTTGATTTGCTATCAGCTATTTCCAAGGTTCCAAACTGTAAAGCCTGTATGCTTGGTTCGTCATATACTACTATTTGTTTTGTTGCTGTTAACATACTAGTGTTATGAAGAATGAAAATCATTAATTGATCTCCCGCTTCTACTTTTGATGGATCAGATCCATTAGCAATAGCTGTTTCACCAGTAAGTGTATATGGTACTTGTACTCCTTTAGTAATATTTGAAATAGTAAGTTGTACGTTTGTTAAACTCATGGCCATTCCATATTGGTTTACTAAATGAATTTGTAAATCTTGATTAGCTAATGGATAGATATAATCTGAATCGATATATAATCCTTCAGCTCTCTCTGCTTCTATTGAAAATTCTTTTTCACTTGCTCCTACATATACAGTATAATCACCAGGGGTGAAATTCCATGTTTGTGTAAATGTAAATGATTTTCTGTTTTCAGAATAAGTAATAGTAGTTCCTAAACCAACTAATCCTCTTTTTAATAAAACAGTTGTTCCAAGAGGTACTGGTTGATTCATTAGTACTGTAATCTCATCAGCATCTGAAGGGTAAGCATCCATTACTGTTAATGTTTCTGGGAATACTTCAACGATTACTGAAATCGTTCCATATCCTTCAACAGTACCAGTAGCACCATGGAAACCTACTGTGCTTGAGTCAATTGTTGACCAAATAACATCAACTGTTCCTGTTGTTTCATCAGCAAATGTTGCTTCTAATGTACTAGGCCAATCTGGTGTTCCATTATAGATACATAGATAAGTTTCTTCATAAACAAGTTCTGTAATTGTTATAAATCCAGCTTCAGCAGCTTTGTTAGATGTTACAACACCTTCTTGTACTAGGAAGTTGATTAATTTCATACCGTCTTTTTTAGTTGCATTTAATGCTTCAACTAATGCGGTTGCTAAATCATCATTGGTAATTTCCTCTGTTCCGTATAATGCGGTTAGTCCTTTTTCAGCAGCAAATGTAAAAACTTCATTCCAAGTATAATCTACATCTTGTTCGTATCCTAAAGATGTTAATAATACTTTATATATTTCTTGAGCGCTCATAACTGCGTTTGGTTTAAAGGTACCATCTGGATAACCTTGGAAACCTACGTCTGGATTTGCTTTTAAATAAGCTAACATATGTTGCCAATAACTTGATGCGTCGGATGCGTCACTAAATGTGATACTTCCTGTAAATGCATCTGCTTCTGTTTCTAGTCCCATGAGTCTTAGTAAAATTCTAGCACCCTGAGATCTATTTGTATTTTTTGCCAAATATTCTTCCGTTACACCAGCTGAGCTATCACCCTTGAGAACACCTAATATTCTAACGGTATCCGCTTGAGTTGAAATCGCTGCACTGACTGGTAAAGAAACCATGACTAATAACATGGTAATAACCAGTATTGTAGAAAGAATTCTTTTTACTGATTTCATTATTTATTTCCTCCTTTATAATGTTTTTTCTTTAGTAAAAATATCATATGTATTATATCACTTGAAAAAGTGAAATACAATTATTTACAGCTAATAACAGCTGCCATAAATATTAGACGTTAACAAGCTGCAAAAAGTTGCATAAAAAACAACTTTTTTAAGGGTGAACATCTGTTTGTGGAAAAGTAGTGTTTTTCTGTGGATAACCCAAAAATGCCCTGTTTTACGGGATTTTTTAAACTTTTTTAAAAATTCTTTCCACAGTTGTTGATATCTCCATGTTAATAACTTTTATAGCAAAAAAGCCCTTGATATCAGGCTATTTTGTGTGTTTTTGTCTTGTCTTCAATTTTTCGTAATTTTTCTGTGGATATCTTTTTAAAATATGGTTAACTTTTTCCCATTATTGTGTATAACTATCATTTTCTGTGGATAATCTAGAATTTAAGACTTATATCCATGGCTTTTATTGAATGGGTAATGGCTCCAGATGATATTATATCAACACCAGGTAATGCTTTCTTTGAAATGCTATCAATATCGATATTTCCTGATATTTCTATAACTGCTTTTTTATTAATTAATTTTATAGCTTTCTTCATAGTTTCAACATCCATGTTGTCAAGCATAATAATATCTGCCTTCGCTTTTATTGCTTCACTTACTTGCTCTAAGTTTTCTGTTTCTACTTCAATCGTCATCGTATGTGGAATATTCTGCCTTGCTTTAGCAACTGCTTCTTTTAGGCTGCCAACCGCTTTAATATGATTATCTTTTAACATGACAGCATCTGATAGTGAAAATCTATGATTATGTCCACCACCCATAGTAACAGCATATTTTTCAAATATTCGTAAATTTGGTATAGTTTTTCTAGTATCAACTAGTCGTATATTCTCATTATTAATTGCTTTAACAAGTGTATTCGTTTTAGTGGCAATTCCACACATTCGTTGTAATAAATTTAAAGCTATACGTTCACCTTTTAATATACTAGCGGTGGCTCCACTAATTGTTAAAATAACATCGCTATTTTTTATTGAATCTCCATCTTTAAAATATACATTAAATTCTACCTTTTCATCAAGTAATTCAAAAACTCTTTTAAAAACATTTAATCCTGCAAGTACACCATCTTGTTTTGCAATTAATTTACCTTTACTTTGCTCGTTTCCTGAAAACAAACTATCAGTTGAAACATCTCCAAAAGGCATGTCTTCTTTTAACGCTTGAAGAATAATAGGATCAATTTGTAAATTAGAAAGTTTCATTATCTAGTTCTCCTCTTTTATTTATTATGTGTTTTTTCCAAGCATTATCACTACTGGGATAATCACTTCTAAAATGAGCCCCTCTACTTTCTTTTCTTTCAAGAGCTGAGTTGATAACAATTTTAGCAATAATTGCCATATTAGCTGTTTGCATTTGAGCCATTGAAGTGTACTTATAAGAACAAAGAAGCTTTAAGGTTTTATCTATTTCTTTTTTAGCAATCATCAGTCCTACTTTATCTCTTACTATGCCAACATGTTTATTCATTGTTCTTTTAATACCTTTTTCTACTTCAGATACTGGCTTTGAATAATTTTCTCCTGTTTCACTAGTTAAATATGTTTCTTGATCCAAATGTATACGTAAATGATTCATTGATATATCATTTGCAATTCGCTTACCGAAAACTAAACCCTCTAACAACGAATTACTAGCTAAACGATTAGCGCCATGAATTCCTGTGCACGCTACTTCTCCACAAGCATATAATCTATCTATCTCTGTTTTCCCTGTTAAATCTGTTTTAATACCACCCATACAATAATGCTCTGCAGGAGCAACAGGAATATAATCTTTTGAAATATCAATTCCATAATTTAAGCATGTATTAAATATTTTAGGAAAACGTTCTTTTAAGTATTCTCTGCTCTTAAAGGTTATATCTAGATAAACACAATCAGATTGTGTTTTTTTCATCTCACTAAAAATAGATCTTGCAACAATATCTCTAGGTGCTAATTCTTTTAATTTATCATATTTATGCATGAATAGTTCGCCAAAGCTATTTCGAAGTATAGCTCCTTCTCCGCGCACTGCTTCTGAAATTAGAAAACTTTTATCTTTTTTATGAAAAAGGACAGTTGGGTGAAATTGAACAAATTCCATATCTTGTAATGTTGCACCAGCACGATATGCCATTGCCATACCATCTCCTGTAGCAATGATAGGATTTGAAGTAATTTCATATAATTGACCAAATCCTCCTGATGCACATACCACATATTTACTTTTAAATATTTTCTTTTTACCTGTTTTTTGATCAAGGACAAGTGTTGCCTTACAAGTGTTATTTTCTGTGATAATATCTATTGCAAACATATTTTCAAGTAATGTAATATTTTCTTTTTCAATGGAACTTGTTAGTAATTTATCACACACTTCTTTTCCTGTAAAATCCTTTGCATGTATTATTCGTCTTTGTGAGTGAGCCGCTTCTTTTGTTAAATCAAGCATTCCTTCGGTCATATCAAATTGAACCCCTAAATCACAAAGGTTTTTAATATTATCTTTTGCTTCATTAACAAGCAACCAAACCATATCTTCATCAGATAGTCCAGCTCCTGCAAATAATGTATCGTTATGATGAAAAGTGGGAGAATCTCCATCTCCTAAAGAAACTGCAATTCCCCCTTGCGCTAAAGCTGTATTGCTAACATCAATAGCTTCTTTTGCAAGTATAGTTATTTTTATATTTTTACTTATGGAAAGTGCTGTATATGTTCCTGCAATTCCACTACCAATAATTAAAACATCAGTTTCAATTATTTCTGTATTTTCATTAACACCTACAAGGTATCGCTTCATTTTGGTACCTCTAACATTCGTTGTAAGCAGCCTCTAGCTTGATTCATAATATTTTCTTCTAATTCAATTTTATATTGATTCTCTTCTAAAGCTTCTTTTACTTTTTTTAAAGTGATTTTTTTCATATTTTTACATAGTAAACATTCACTTGCTAAGTAAAGTTTCTTAGAAGGATTTAGTATATTAATTCTATCAATAATTCCTTGTTCTGTAGCAATAATGAACTCATTATTATCTTGTTCTAAAACATAATCAATAATAGCTTTTGTACTACCTATAAAATCCGCAAATTCCAATGTTTCTTCTCGGCATTCTGGATGCATGGCCACAAGTGCATTTGGGTGAGCTTCTTTCATATCAAATAAATCAACACTTTGTAAGCGATGGTGAACACGGCAATAACCTTCCCATAGAATAAACTGCGTTTCAGGTACAAAGGTTGATACATATCTTCCTAGGTTTTGATCAGGTACAAAAATCACTTGTTTAGCATTTAAACTTTTTACAATATTAACTGCATTTGATGAGGTACAACAAATATCACTAACAGCTTTAACCTCTGCTGTTGAGTTAATATAACAAACAACTTTAGCATCTGGATAACGCTCTTTTAATTTTACTAAATCATCTGCTTTTGCCATATCTGCCATTGGGCATCCCGCATGAATATCAGGGAGTAGTACTGTTTTTTGAGGAGATAGAATTTTAGCACTTTCTGCCATAAAATGTACGCCACAAAAAACAATTAGTTGTGATGTGTCACTTGCACAAAATTGACTTAATTGTAAAGAATCTCCCACAAGATCAGCAATTTCTTGAACTTCTTTTGTCTGATATGTATGAGCAACAATAACAGCATTTTTTTCTTTTTTTAGTTGTAATATCTGTTTTTGTAATAAGTTATATTTCTTCATAAAATCACCTTTTATTTAGTATTTGTATTGTAATACTTAACCACCTTATTGTAAAGAAAAGGAAAGCTTATGAGCTTTCCTCTGTAATTTCTTCTGAATCTTCATTTATAATTTTTGCAATGGACACAACTTGATTATCCTCTTCAATTCGCATTAGGGTTACTCCTTGCGTTGCCCTTCCAAGTATACTGATTTCTGATGTTCTAATCCTAATAATAATTCCTTTAATTGAAATCATAATTAAATCATCTTCATCTGTAACTATTTTAGTACCAATCATATTTCCAGTTCTATCTGTTACACGATATGTAAGCACTCCTTTTCCACCACGTTTTTGAACAGGATATTCATCAACAAATGTTCTCTTACCAAAACCATTCTCTGTTACTGATAGAATTGTTTGCTCATCTGTTACAAGTTCCATAGATACTACATAATCATCTGCATCTAATCTAATTCCCATAACTCCTTGTGCATTTCTTCCCATTGACCGCGCATCTTCTTCTTTAAAACGAATAGCCATTCCTTTATATGTTGCCAACATAATATTTGTACTTCCATCTGTTAATGCAACTTCAATTAATTGATCCTCTTCGCGTAATGTAACGGCAATAATTCCACATTTTCTAATATGTAAGAAATCAGTTAATGGTGTTTTTTTAACAACACCTTTTTTTGTAGCCATAAATAGGAATTGTCCTTCTGAGAATTCCTTAACAGGGATAACAGTATTTATTTTTTCATCTCCATCTAATTGTAATAAATTAACAATAGCCATTCCCTTAGCAGTACGACCTGCTTCTGGAATTTGATATCCTTTTATTTTATATACTTTTCCTTTATTAGAGAAGAATAGTAGATTAGTATGAGTAGTAGTTGTAAATAGATCAACTACATAATCTTCTTCTCTCGTACTAAGACCAGTGATTCCTCTGCCTCCTCTTCTCTGACTTTTATATGTGTCAACTGGTAATCGCTTTACATAACCAAATTGAGTTCTAGTAATTACCACAGTTTGTTCTTCAATTAAATCTTCGTCTTCGAAATCTGACTCATCACTAGTTATTTCAGTTCTACGCTCATCACCAAATTTTTTCTTAATTACTTCCAAATCATCTTTAATAATACCATTAACAATATCTTCATCTAAAAGAATGGATCTGTAGTAAACAATTTTTTCATTAATATCGCTATAATCTTTTTGTAATTCTAAAATTGCAAGTCCTGTTAAACGACCTAATCTCATATCTACAATTGCTTGTGCTTGTCTTTCTGAGAATGTAAATTTTTCAACAAGCTGAATTTTTGCTTCTGGTTCGTTTTTTGATTGTCTAATAGTAGCAATAATTTCATCTAGAATATCAACAGCTTTAATAAGTCCTTCTAAAATATGAGCTCGCGCTTCTGCTTTATCAAGGTCGAATTTAGTACGTCTTCTTATTATTTCTTGTTGGTAATCTACATAATGAACTAATAATTGTTTCAAATTAAGGAGTTTTGGATCATATCCTTTGTTTTTTGTAGGAACTAACGCTAACATATTAGCATTAAAAGCATCTTGTATTTGTGTATGTTTATACAATCTATTTAAAACAACATTAACATTAGCATCTCTCTTTAAAACGATTACAATTCTCACATCTTCATTTCTATCAGACTCATCATTGATTCCAGAAATTCCATCAATTTTTTTATCTTTAACTAGTTGGGCGATTTTTTCAATTAATCTAGCTTTATTTACTTGATAAGGTAGCGACCTGACAATCAACCTAGTTCGATTTCCTAGTTCTTCAACCTCTACTACTCCTCGAACTACAATACGGCCTCTTCCGGTCATATAGGCTTGTCTAATACCACTTCTACCAATAATAGTTCCATAAGTTGGAAAATCAGGTCCTTTAATATGTTCCATTAATCCATCAATCGTTATTTCACGATCATCGATTAAAGCAAATATGCCATTAATTAGTTCTGTTAAATTATGTGGAGGAACGTTTGTAGCCATACCAACTGCAATTCCAGATGAACCATTTGCTAATAAGTTTGGAAAACGTGAAGGTAGTACAACTGGTTCCATTTCATGGTCGTCAAAGTTTGATCTAAAATCAACTGTATCTTTATTTATTTCATGTAACATTTCAGATGAAATCTTAGCAAGTTTAGCTTCTGTATACCTCATTGCTGCTGCTGAGTCTCCATCCCTTGACCCGAAGTTTCCATGGCCATCAACAAGTGGATAACGCAGTGAAAAATCTTGTGCTAATCTGACTAGAGCATCATATACAGATTGATCTCCGTGGGGATGAAATTTTGCTAACACCTCACCAACTGTTGAAGCACATTTACGATGACTTTTTTCAGGAAGAAATCCTAATATCATCATGGCATATAAAATACGTCTATGTACAGGTTTTAAACCGTCTCTAACATCTGGTAAAGCTCTGTCTGCAATAACAGACATAGCATATTCGATAAAGGATTTTTTTATCTCTTCTTCTATTTCAATAGGTATAATTCTACTAACATTTTCTTGGGTATTTTCTGGCATTTATAGCACTCCAAATCACTTAATATACATTATATCTATTATATATTATAAGGAGTTATAAGTCCATGTTTTTAGAGGTACATTCTAGGGGTTTTTACCTTGTCCTTTTCCCCCGCCTTGTCCTCCTTCAGATTCGGTATGTTCCTCTTCAATCTCAACTTTTTCTTCAATTTCTCCACTGATCATAGCTTGATTTAATGCATCAATTGTAGCATTAATAATTCCATATGAAGTATAAGTTGCTCCAGAAACGGTATCAACAATAGGTGATTGGCTTTTAACAATCTCTACAGGTATTTTTTCCATTGGCATTTGATAATACATTGGTCTATCTTCATTATGAGAAATAACTGTAACAGAGGAAATTAAATCATTTTCAATAATGACCTTAACAGTTAAATCAGGACCAAACCCATTAGCTACTCCAATATATTCTCCATCTTTATATAAAAGCCCTGTATCTCCTATTGATGTCTCAATCTGTTCTATTGGCGCTAATGTCGCTTGTGGTGATGGGTTAAATCCCATTGAATATGCATTGGGTAAACCAATAAATCCACCTACGTCAATAACATGTATAACTAATAATATTACAAAAACAGCGGTAACTACTTTATGCCAATACATCCAATTTTTCAGTTTCTTTAATTGTTGTTTAAATATCCATGTAGCTGCTAAAACAATTGTAAGTATCCAAACTGCCGTTCCATAGTTAAATGATAAAATAGTATCACTTGAAAAAAGGCCATGGTAAAATCCTGTAACAATAATTGCTACCCCCATGGGTTTGTGAATTTGTCGTAAATATCTATTTGTTTTATATAGGATATTCTTTTTATTGTGAAAGGCATACTTGTTAACAAGACGCAACACTATAACAACAGCTAGTAAACCTGCTAATATCATGGATGCCCATGCAAATAATATGTCTAAAAATAAGGTCATTTTTCTCTCCTGTAAATAGCTCATGCTATTCTTTTATATTAGAATAGCATGTACTTATGGATTTTTTATGTAATTTTGATGATTATATATTTAATAAGTATCGATTTATGGATTTTGTTGGACAAACATCAATACACTCTCCGCAATTTGTACACTTCTCATAGTCAACAATTGCTTTTCCATTAATTACATGTATGGCATCAAATCTACAAATCTTCTCACACTTTTTACATGCAATACAACCAACCTTACAAGCAGTTATAACTTTTTTTCCAAGATCTGTATTCATACATGATACTGTAACTCGTCCTTTATCAGGAACCATTACAATAATATTTTTTGGACATGCCTCAACACACTTCATACAAGCAACACAATTATCTTCATAAATATATGCTACTCCATCTTCAATTATAATAGCATTATATTCACATACAACTTCGCAATCACCTAACCCTAAACAACCAAAATTACAAGAGCTATCTCCTTTATACATAGTATTAACAGCTTGGCAAGTTGATATTCCTAAATAATCATATTCTTTTTTTGTTTTATCGATAGTTCCTCTACAAAGCACTCTAGCAACATACCTTTCGGTTTGCTCAACATCTATACACATAATAACTGAAAGATCATCAATTACCTGTTGTCCACCCACTGGGCATAAAGTAATTACACTATCTTTTTTTGCAACACTCTCTGCATATTGATCACAGCCTGGAAAGCCACATGCTCCACAATTAGCACCTGGCAATGCAGCTCTCACTTCAACAATTTTTGGATTAGTTTTTACCGCAAAAAGTTTTGAAGCAATAGATAATGTTATACCAAATAACAATCCAATGACACCAATAGCAGCAACTGCTGTTAAAATACTTTGAAACATTTATATCTCCTTAAAAGGTAAACATGCCTTGAAAGCCCATAAATGATAGGGCCATAAAAGCTGCTGTAATTAAAGCAATTGGCAGTCCTTTAAAACTTTTAGCTACATTAGATGATTCTAATTTTTCTCTGATTCCTGAAAAGAGAATCAAAGCAAATGTGAAACTTAAACCAGCTGAAAATCCATATAGAACTGACATCCCAAAACTACTACTGTTTTGTATGTTTAATAATGCTACCCCTAGCACGGCACAATTAGTGGTAATTAAAGGTAAATAAATTCCTAAAGATTTATACAATGGTTTTATAAATCTCTTTAACAACAATTCAACAAATTGTACTACTGAGGCAATTACTAAAATAAACGCGATTGTCTGTAAATAATCTAACCCATATGGTGTTAATACATATTCATTAACAACCCATGTCACAGCAGATGCTATTGTCATAACAAACATAACCGCTCCGCTCATTCCTAAGGCAGAATCCATTTTTTTTGATACTCCTAAAAATGGACATATTCCTAAGAATTTTGTTAATACAAAATTATCTACTAGTACTGTACCTAAAATTACAAAAAGAATTTTCATCATGATTTTTCTCCTTGCTCAGCGTTATAACACTGTATGGGACACGACGCACAATCAACTACTTGTTTTTTATTCTTAGTAAATTTATTATATGCTGCCATAAGTAATCCAAGTACTAAAAAGCCACCAGCTGGTAAAATAAATAATGTAGCTTGTGGAATTACACCAAAAGATACATCAATTCCAAAAATAGTTCCGCTTCCTAATATTTCTCTTATTCCACCAATAAGAACTAAAGCTGCTGTAAAACCAACTCCCATTCCAAGAGCATCTAAAATGGAATAACCCACATTATTTTTACTTGCATACATTTCAGCACGAGCTAAAATAATACAATTAACAACAATTAATGGAATAAAAATACCAAGAGCCTTATCTAAGTCAGTAAAATATGCTTTTAAAATCAATTGTATAATAGTTACAAATCCAGCAATTACTGTAATATACGCAGGTATTCTTACCTTATCTGGAATAACTTTTCTTAATAGTGATATAACAATGTTTGACCCAAGTAAAACTACAGTTGCTGCAATACCCATGCCAACACCATTTTCAGCAGAAGTTGTCACAGCTAATGTGGGACACATCCCTAAAACTAAAGCAAATATAGGGTTCTCCCTTATAATTCCTTTAGAAAATTCTTTCAGTCCTTTTTTCATATTACTGTTCACTTCCTTTCATTTGTGAAGTATAAGTTATAAAATAATCAATCGCTTCTTGTGTGGCTTCAATTACACTTTTGGTTGTTATTGTAGCACCACTAATTGTATCAACTTGATCGCTTATTTTCTGATTAACTGGTAAGTTTTCAAATTGTTTTGTAAAATCTATTTCTTCAGCTTTCTTACCAACTGAAGGTGTTTCATTGTTTTTTCCTAGTTGAACATTCTCAACATTTCCTTCAATTGTAATTCCTACAAAAATAACAACATCTCCACCATACCCTTTGGTATTCATGTTAAAAACCATTCCTTTATCTGAATAATAAGCATTATTGACTTTTATGCTAGGAAGGGATGATTCTCTTAAAGATATAACATCGTTAGTTACTTCTGTAAAAGGTTTTGCATCTTTTAGTACGTTTTCCATTAACATTTCATTGGTTTGTTTCTCAATAGCAAGGATTTGATCTTCTGTAATATTAAACACAAATGCTACACATAGAGATATGACCACACAAATAGTTAACAAAGTAAAAACAGGTTTAATAATCTCACGCATTTTTCTTCTTCACACCTCCAAAACTTTTTGGAAGAGTAGTACGATTAATCATAGGAACTAGAATATTCATAAATAGAATTGCAAAAGAAACACCTTCTGGTAAATTTCCGTATACTCTTATTCCCATGGTAATAACACCTAATCCTACTCCATAAATGATCTTCCCTTTTCTTGTCATTGGAGAAGTTGTATAATCAGTTGCCATAAATATAGCTCCTAATAATAGTCCACCTGATAAAACATGAAATAATGGGTCTGCACCAATGATAAAGGAAAAGATAACTACTGTTAATAAATAAGTTACAGTAATATCAAGTGTAATAATTCTTCTAATTAATAACCATCCAAACCCTAATAATAATGCTAATGCACTAGTTTCACCAATACATCCTGGAATGTTTCCTAAAAACAAATCAAGATTAGATGTAACCACTCCATTATTTGCTAAGGCTAATGGTGTAGCTGTGGATATTGCATCTGCTCCAGGGGATAACCATGTAGTCATCTGTGAAGAGAAAGCAACTGTTAAAAATACTCTTGCCGCAATAGCAGGATTGAATATGTTCTGTCCCAGTCCACCAAAAATCATTTTAACAATAATAATAGCAACTAGTGATCCAACTACTCCTAACCATATAGAAGAGGCAGCTGGTGGCAAATTTAAGGCCAATAGTAATCCAGTAACTACTGCGCTAAAATCACCTACTGTTTGTTTCTGTTTTGTTAGTAAATTATATAACGTCTCAAATAAAACAGATGACAACACTGTTACACCAATAATAATAGCTGCCATATAAGAATACAAATATATACTAATAATGGTTGCTGGTATTAATGCGATTATCACATCAAACATAATATTTGATGTTTTTGCCACATCTTTTATGTGAGGTGAAGAATTTACATATAAATTATGTTCCATACTTACTTACTTTCCTTTGCTTTAACTAATAATTTTCCATTTCTAATTGATTGTACTAAATATCTGTTTGCAGGACAAACAAATGAACATGACCCACATTCTATACAACTTAGTACATCAAATCTAACTAACTTTTTAACAGCACCATATTGACTAAATACATCAAAAAGTGCTGGCATTAAATTCATAGGACAGGCTCTTACACACCTACCACACTTAATACAGGCAGTTTGCTCTGGCATTTTACTTTGTTTTTCATTAAACGCTAAAATTGCATTGTTTTGTTTTAATATGGGAGAGTCTAAGTTAAATTGACTAACACCCATCATAGGACCACCCATTAAAATCTTTTTGGGTACCTCTTTAAACCCTCCAGCAAATGTAATTGCCTCTTTTATATATGTACCTACAAACACTTCAATATTTGAAGGGGTTTTAATTGCACCTCCATCAATAGTTATTCGTTTTTTTGTTAGCGGCATACCTGTTTTAATATAACTTGCAATAAATGCAACTGAAGCAACATTCATTACAATAACGTTTACATCAAGTGGTAATTTTCCAGCAGGAACTACTTTTCCTGTTAGAGAATAAATTAACATTTTTTCAGCACCTTGTGGATACTTTGATTTAAGAGGCATAATATCAATTTTGTCACTGGTTTTCGCAATTCCTGTTAGGACTTCAACTGCTTTTGGTTTATTGTCTTCAATCCCTATAATAACCTTATCAATATCTAAATACTCCATAATAATATTTATTCCACTAATAACGTTCCATGAATTTTCAATTGACTCACGATAATCTGATGTAATATATGGCTCACACTCTGCTCCATTTATTAATAGATATTCAATTTTGCTTCCCTCTGGTGGATTTAATTTAACATGAGTAGGAAAACCTGCTCCTCCTAAACCAACTAAACCTGATTCTCTAATAGCTTTTATAAAATCTTTTTTTGAATTAATAACTGGTGGTTTTATTGATGGATGTAAAACTTGTTTTTTATCAGTTTCAATCAATATGGATTTTATATTCATTCCGTTTGGAAATAAAATACTATTAATTTTTTTCACTTTACCTGATACACCTGTATGAACTGGTGCACTAATGTATTTGTCACTATCACCAATTTTTTGTCCCACCAATATTTCATCCCCTGGTTTTACCAATGGTTCACATGGCGCACCAATATGATGTAACATTGGTATTTCCACCAAATCAGGAATTGGCATTACTGTTGTCTCAGCATTTTCCGTGTTTTTATAGTGGGGTACTTTAACCCCTCCCTTAAAATATTTGTATTGCTTCATATTTACCTCTATACTAAATTATAAATGATTGTATAATATAGTCAAGAAAACATAACAAAAAAGGAGTATAAAATGCACTTTGGCGTAGATTATTACCCAGAACACTGGCCTGAAGAGAGATGGAAAGAAGATATCAAACTAATGAAGCAGGCTAACTTCACTGTTGTTCGCCTTGCTGAATTCGCTTGGACCAAGATGGAACCTAAAGAAAACCACTATGATTTTGCATGGTTAGACACAATTATTACTATGTTAGGGCAAGCTAATATTAAAACTATATTGTGTACTCCAACCGCTACTCCACCTAAATGGTTAATGGATAAACACCCAGAAATTTATCAAGAAGATGAATATAATCATATTAGAGGATATGGTAGTCGTCGTCATTATTGTTTTAATAGTCCAATATATCAAGAATATACTAAAAAAATTGTTAGGGAAATGGCTAGAAGATATAGTGATAACCCTAATGTAATTACTTGGCAACTAGATAACGAGTTTGGTTGTCATAATACTGTAAGATGTTATTGCGATGATTGTCATAAAGAATTTATTTCATATCTTGAAAATAAATATGAGTCAATAGATCAGTTAAATAGTGAATTAGGCATGGATTTTTGGAGTCAAACTTATTACTCTTTTGATAGTTTAATTTTACCAAAACATACAGCTTGTGATTATAAAGAAGGTGACATGTATGCACATAATCCTGGATTATGGTTAGAGTATTGTCGTTTTGCTTCACAATCAGTTGATAATTATGCTAAATTACAAATTGATACATTAAAAGATAATGGAATTACTGTACCCATAACTCACAATTTTATGTCTCGCTTTTATGATATTGATTATTATAAACATGCAAAACTATATGACTTTATAACATGGGATTGTTATCCAAATATTATACATGGTCCTTTTGATAGCATAAAAGAAGTTTCTTATCATCATGATAAAATGAGAGGATATAAAAACAAACCATTCTGGATTATGGAAATGTGTAGTGCACAAGGTGGGTGGAATTTCATGGGACGCACCCCTAATCCTGCTCAAATAAGATTATGGGACTATCAAGCAGTGGCTCACGGTGCTAACGGAATTGTTCATTTTAGATGGAGAACTTGCTTATTTGGAACTGAACAATATTGGCACGGAGTATTAGATCACGATGGCGTTCCAAGAGATAGATATGATGTAATTAAGAAAACATGCCAAGAATTTTTAGAACTAGAAGATATAATCGATGGGACAAACGTAGTTGCAGAAGCTTGTATTATACGTTCTTTTGATAATGTTTGGTCACATGATTATCAATGGCATGCACCTTCTTTTGACTATAATCAAATTCTTTCATCTATTCATGTTGCTCTTACAAACTTACATATTAATTGTGATGTAGTTGATTTGTCAGTTGATTTGAATAAATATAAGTTAGTTATTTTACCAGCCTATAATATTACAAATAATAAAGAAATTGAAAAATTACAAAAATATGTTAACAATGGAGGAACTATTGTTTTAACCTTCAGATCAGGAAATAAAGATGAATATAATAAAATTAATGGTTTAACATTACCAGGTTACTTTAGAGAATTAGCAGGTATTGATGTCATTAATTATGATGCACTTGGAAAAGAACAAATTAAAATTAAAGGAATTACCGGTGATACTACTGCCACTCTATGGGCGGATATTATTGACCCTAAGA
>JAUUZV010000134.1 GCA_030592085.1 Clostridia bacterium
AGAAAATCAAAAGATTCTCTTGGTTCAACAGCAACTATATTAATTGGCTTAGCTCCATAAACGACTCCTTTATTTCCATAAATTTTTGTTCTACATATCCACGGAATCAAACCAATAGCAAAAGTTTTTATGTTAGGTAACCCGAATTTATTTTTTATTTCACTTGTCATCCAATTAAATCCACCCTGCCCATAAACGGTTCCAATATATACGTCCTTATCCTTGTTTATATGTGGTGCGATTAAATGAAGCTGTCCTCTATAAATATGAACAGGAAGACAAAAGATAATTATATCTGCATCAGGTATAACATCTGTAGGGTCTTTTGAAATATTATTTAATTCTCCTTGGAAGCTCCTTACATATTCACCACTTGGAAGCACATAATCTAGGCCAATAGTTTTTTTCCATATATTAGGTTTCCTGGTTAAAAGGTTAATTTTCATACCACTTTCTGATAAGAGTGGTATCAATACATGGGCACTATTTCCTCCTCCAACTATTGTAATTATCATAATAATCCTAACTTACCAGTATATCTGGTTTACTTTTTTTGTTTTTCTCATCAAGTAACATTCCAAGAACACCCTGGTTTTTAACATTCTTTAGTCCAGTACAAACTTCGCATGTACATTTCTTGGAATAATTCTCTGGTTCCTCATATGCAAACATTTCTCCTTGGTAATTTCTCACTATGGTCTTATTACTGCTTCTAGAAACTATATAGTTAGGCATAATGGGAATCTTTCCACCACCACCTGGAGCATCGATTACAAAGGTTGGAACTGCCATTCCTGATGTATGTCCCCGTAAACCCTCAATAATTTCAATCCCAGAAGACACTGGTGTTCTGAAATGTTCAATCCCTTTGGCTAGGTCACATTGATATAAATAATATGGACGCACTCTTATTGTAAGAAGTTTTCTTACAAGCTTAGTCATAATATGCACACAATCATTAACTCCTCTTAACAATACTGTCTGATTTCCCAAAGGGATTCCTGCATCAGTAAGTTTGTTACATGCCTCAGCAGATTCTTCAGTAATCTCATTAGGATGATTAATGTGAGTATTTATCCATATTGGATGGTATTTTTTTATCATATTTACTAGTTCGTCATCAATGCGCTGTGGTAGTACAACAGGAACTCTTGTTCCAATCCTGATTATCTCTACATGTTTGATTTCTTTTAATTTTCTTAAAATTATTTCAAGCCTTCTAGTTGATAACATTAACGGATCACCACCAGATAAAATAACATCACGAATTTCTTTATGATTCTTTATATAAGCCAATCCCTTGTCTACTTGAGTCATAGAAAGATTACCGTCTTTCTGGCCTGCAAATCTTCTCCTTGTACAATGTCTGCAATACATAGCGCATCTGTCTGTAAGAAGTAAAAGTACTCTGTCAGGATATCTATGAACCAGTCCCTTAACAGGCATATCACCATCTTCATTTAATGGATCCGCACAGTCAGCAGATGCAAAATCATTTTCATAAACAGTTGGAACTGCTTGTTTTCTAATTGGGTCTTCTTCATTTTTAGGGTTAATTAAAGAGAGATAGTAAGGTGTTATAGCCATTCTTAAACTAGTCCCTATACCAACTTCATCTTTTTTTATTTTAATATACTTCCCAAGCTCTTCAATCGTTTCAATTCTATTTGATAATTGCCATTTCCAATCATTCCATTCCTTATTCGTGGCGTTGGGAAAAAATATCTTTTTCCTTTTAGACTTTGAATATATCATTTTTCTCCATTTCAAAAACTAATAATGAGATCATTAATTAATTTATTAAATTTTACTTTGGTTTTAGAGTGCCTATTATGCAATCTTGTATCATACGAATATTTTTGTAAAAACATACCTATTTAGATTCAAGTTCCAATACCATTTTTTGTTCCCATTTTATCATTTTTTGAATCAGCCGAAATCCATTGAAGTGGAACAACTATAATGATTAATAATGAGAATCACTTAACTTTGTGTACCTCATTATAGCATATTAGTGATGTTTTTTAAAGCCCGCACGCCTGACAGACATGATATTGACAGACTAATTTACAGTTTAAAGGTAAAGTAGGGGAGTAGATAGAGCCATCATTTTCTATAGAACGATTACTAATGATAGACTTTGAAATTTAGTTTGTGCCACTACAAACTGATATCAGTAAGTTCACATTTAGTTCTAAGATAAACTTCTATATAAAGAACAATATATTCTAAAGAGGAGGTAGTTGAATTAATCAACTACCTCCTTAACGATTATTAAATTAAATTATATATATATTAGTCGCTTAGATTTTTAGAAACTGAATAAACATCACTTAAAACCATTTCTGCAATATTATTACAATGATCACCAATTCTTTCAAGACTGTGAATTAGCTCTACAAAAGTAATAGCTGAATGAGGATGACAAAGTCCTTTATTTAAACGTTCAATATGAGCTTCTCTTAGATCACGCTCTAAATCATCTATGACATATTCATTAGCAAGTACTTGTTTGGCAAGGGTATCATCATAGTTGTTTAATGCATCAATTGTTTTATCAACCATATCTGTCACTACTTCAAATGCACCAGCGATTTCTTTTAGAGCAATATCAGAAAATGGTAATTTTTTACTATTCTTTATTTCAGCACTTTCTGCAATATTATCACAATAATCACCAATACGTTCAATATCATTAACTACATGCATTAAACCTGTTAATCGTCTTGATTGATTTTCTGTTAACATGGCAGTAGAAAGTAGTTTTGATAAATATTCAACAATTTCATTTTGTAAATTATCAACTGTATCTTCAATATCATGAACTTTTTTAGCAGCAATCATATCATTTTCCACAAAGGCTTTTTCAGATTCTTCCATCATTTCTTCTGTTATTAATGCCATTCTTGCTAATTCTTTTGTAGCTAAATCCATAGCAATTGATGGAGTACCTAATACTTTGTCATCTATGTATAATGGATGGTTTTCAATAATATGATCTTCACCTGGAAAAACAAGTTTTACTAATTTAGCTAAAATACCAATGAAGGGAAGCCATAATAAGGTGTTAACAATATTAAAAAGAGTATGTGAGTTAGCGATTTGACGCGAGACATCCGCCGCCTCATTTGCCGGTGAGATTTTCATCACCACATAAGCAAGAATTGGTATTAAAAACATAAAGACTAGGGAACCAACAATATTAAAAATTGAATGGGCTAGTGCAGCTCGTTTCGCATTAATACCTGATCCAATAGAAGCAAATATAGCTGTTATAGTTGTTCCAATATTACTACCGAATAAAAAGGGTAGTGCTGCTGTTAAAGTCATTAATGCAGTCCCATCTGGATTTGATGTAGACGCTAAATTCTGAAGAACAGCTATGGAAGCTGATGAACTTTGTACGACAGCTGTCATTGCAGTTCCAACTAATAATCCTAAGATTGGTGTTGATTGCATTTGTAATATTAGGTTTTGAAAAGCTTCACTATATGCTAGTGGTTTCATTACAGCACTCATAGTATTAAGTCCTACAAATAATAATCCAAATGAAAATATAACTTGTCCAACATTTTTTACTTTTTTGTTTTTCATAAAAAAGTAAAGAATAAAACCTAAGGCAGCTATAGGCAAAGCATAATGACCAATTTTAAAAGCAACTAATTGTGAAGTAATTGTTGTACCAATATTAGCACCCATAATAACAGCAATTGCTTGTGGTAAAGTCATTAATCCTGCAGAAATAAATCCTATAACCATAACTGTTGTTGCAGATGAACTTTGTACTAAAGCAGTAACAAGTGCTCCAAAAAGAATCCCAACAAATGGATTACCTGTTAATACTTTTAAGATTTTTCTCATCTTATCGCCAGCAATTTTTTTTAGACCTGAACTCATTTCAGTCATACCAAATATAAAAATTGCTAACCCACCAAATAACCCAAATAAAATTTCCACAGTCTGATTCATTCTAACTCCTTAGTTTACTTGTTTTCAATTACTTATATTTTACCATCAACTTGAATTAATTCAATCATAAATTACATATATTTTTAAATTATAATATTATGACATGAAAAAGGGTCTGAAATTCCAGACCCTTTCATAAATAACTAATTTTTTCCCAAATCAAATACTTCACCTGCAGCTTTTGGAGCCTGAGATGATTTACTAAATACAATTAAGGCAACTAGTGTAATTACATATGGGAATATTTTAAGAAGTAGTGGAGGAATTACTCCAAGTTCTGGAATTACTTGTGATATATTTGCAATTGTAACAGCAGAACCAAAAAAGAATGTAGCTCCCAATACTCCTAGAGGTTTCCATTGACCAAAGATTAATGCAGCTAAAGCTAAGAAACCAAGACCTGCAACAGAACCATTAAACTCACCTGAATAGGTAACTAAGATTACAGCTCCACCAAGGCCTGAGAATGCTCCTGAAATCATAACAGCAATATATCGCATGCGATATACATTAATACCTGCTGAGGCTGCTGCATATGGATGTTCACCACAAGCTCTCAATCGTAACCCAAAAGATGTTTTATACAATACAAACCATGATAAAAATAATATACCAAGAACAAGCCATGTTGATGCATATGTATTAGAAAACAGTAATGGACCAAGAATTGGTATTTTTGATAATAATGGAATGTCAAATCTTGGTAGTCCACTTTGAATAGTAATATTACCACTACCTGTTAAAGTTCTAGCTAAATATACTGTAATGGCTGCAGCAATCATATTAATTGCTGTACCTGAAATAACTTGATTAGCATTTAAGTTAATAGATGCAAAGGCGTGTAATAGTGAGAAGAGCATTCCTGCAATCATTCCAGCTAACAAACCAATCCATACTGATAAGTCTGGTAAGAATATTTGTAATGAAATAATAGTAACAGCGGATGCAAAAAAGCCTACCACCATAAGTCCTTCTAAACCAATATTAATGACTCCACCTCGCTCAGAGAATAACCCTCCTAAAGCAGTAATCATTAAGGGAATGGTATAAGCTATGGCATAAGGAAAAACTAATTTAGTAATATCCCACATTATTTAGTACCTCCTTTAGTATTTTCTTTATTTTTCTTCTTACGTAATATTTTTGTCCATAATCGTTGAATTAATAATGATGTAGCTGTAAAATAAATTATTATTGCAATAATTGTATTAGCAATTTGAGGGGGGATATCAGTCATAGCACTCATAAACCCTTTCCCAGTATGTAAAATACCAAAGAAGATTGCAGCAATTAGTACACCATAAGGTGAGGAAGTACCAAGTAAGGCAACTGCAATACCATCAAATCCTTGTGCTGGTAGAATTCCAATTTGCATATTTTCAGCAAACCCAGTATAAAATGTTAATCCTGCAAGGCCTGCAAGTCCGCCTGCAATCATCATTGATAAGATAATATTACGGTTTACTTTAATTCCATTACAAAGAGCAGCGTCTCTATTAAATCCAACTGCTTTTAATTCAAAACCAAGAGTAGTTTTATCTAATATGATTTTTATAAATATAACTGCCAATAAGGCAATTACTAATCCTAAATTAATTGATGAACCTTGAAATAGATCTGTTAACCAGGGGACTTTTAATTGTGCAAGCTCGGGTAAGTCAGCTGATTGTGTTTCTTGTACATCGATTAAAAAGGCTTGTACAGTATAATATACAACCCAAAGGGCAATCCAATTCATCATGATTGTTGCAACAACCTCATGAACATTAAATTTAGATTTTAATATTCCAGGGATAATACCCCAAATAGCACCACCAATAATTGCAACTATTAACATAAGAAATAGTAATAATGGTCTAGATAAATCTACAGTCAAACCTATGATTGTGGCACACAGCCCACCAATAAGCATTTGTCCAGAAACACCAATATTAAATAATCCTGTTCTAAAAGCAAAGGCTACTGATAATCCTGTTAATATTAAAGTGGTAGCAGTTGAAAGTGTATTACCAATACGTTCAATGCTCATTGTTCCACCTTTTAATAGATATGTAAATCCTTCTATTGGATTGCTTCCAATGGATAACATCAATATGGCTCCAGCCAACAAGCCTAATAAAGTAGCAATAAGTGATTTAGTTACTCCATTTAGTTCTTTTTTCATTGACCTTCACCTCTCTTTATACCGGCCATCATTAAGCCAACTTCATTTTCATTAGTATCACTAGCATTAACTAAATCAATCAATTCGCCATGATTGATAACAGCAATCCTATCAGATAAATCTAGTATTTCATCTAGTTCAAGAGAAATTAGTAAAACAGCTTTTCCACTGTCTCGCTGTTCAATTAATCTTTTATGTATATATTCAATTGCACCAACATCTAGACCTCTGGTTGGTTGCACTGCAATTAATAAGTCAGGATTAGATGAGATTTCTCTTCCTACAATAGCTTTTTGCTGATTACCACCTGATAATGTTCCAGCTTTTGAAACGTTCCCTTTTCCAGAGCGAACATCAAATAAAGATATAATATCATCTGCATGTTCTTTTATTTTATCAAAATTTAAGAAACCAAATTTAGAGTAGGGAGGATGATAGTATTCTTTTAATATCATATTATCACCTACGGTAAATTCTAAAACTAACCCATGTTTATGTCTGTCTTCTGGGATATGAGCTAAACCTGCTTCATTACGTTCTCTAATGGATGATTTTGTAAGGTCGTTACCATTAATAAAAACCTTACCTGATTCAATTTTTCTTAACCCTGTAAGTGCTTCTACTAATTCTGTTTGACCATTACCGTCAACTCCTGCTAATCCCACAATTTCACCAGCTCTAACTTCTAAAGAAAATGCTTTAAGACCTAGGGTTTTTTGATTATTAAGAGCAGAAAGTTTATCAACTTTTAAAATTACTTTGCCAGGAGTAGCTTCTTTTTTATCTACTTTAAAAGTAACTACACGTCCAACCATCATTTCAGCCATTTTTGCTTCTGATGTATCGCTTACAGCAACTGTACCAATAACTTTACCACGTCTTATAACTGTACAACGGTCAGCTGCTTCTTTAATTTCTTTAAGTTTATGAGTAATTAA
>JAUUZV010000110.1 GCA_030592085.1 Clostridia bacterium
ATTAATACCACTAATAACTAATTTATCATTATCCTGTTGATATACTATACTTCGTCCATCAAGCATACTAACTCCATATGAACTAATTACCTCTAAAATTTCATTAGTATTGTTTGCCCAATATTCATGATTACCTGTTACATAATACATTGGATACTTATTCATTAGTCCTAAAAGAAGTAATTTAGTTCCTTCTATGGGTACATTATCATCAGCAATGTCACCTGTTAACACTATGATATCAGGGTTCACTTCATTGATTTTCTTAATTAATAATTGTTGATTATCTTCATATATATGATTATGTAAATCAGATATTTGAACAATGGTTATCTCTCTTTCAATCTTATTTGTAATTATCTCATATTCTCTAATTACCACTGGATTAATTAATCCAATTATTATAAAAGAGCAAACTAATATTAAACTTATTATAATTATAATTTTTCTATTTTTTTTCACTATCTAACATTTTACCAAAAGAAACAATAAATAAATCATTATCATTTTTAGTGCGTTTTTTTGGTCCTTTCACCTTATTATTACTCCTATTCATTCTTGCCATCTTAGATATATGTCTACTTGCAAGAAGTGAATCAATATTAAATTCAGTAAAAATTAATCCATTTTGATTAACTGCTCTAGCTTTTTTTGCAAGAACCATAGATGCTAATCCATAGTCTTGAGTTATAACAATATCATTTTCTAAAACTTTGTTTACCATGGCAAAGTCCACGCTATCACTTCCTTTATCAACCATAATAACTTTCGCATAGTTACTGTTCATAACATGTGCAGTATCAATAAACACTACTACTTCAATCTTTCTTTGTTGACACATTTTAATTGTTTCTTTAACAACTGGACATCCATCTCCATCAATTAGTACTTTCATGTTCACCTCTTTAACTAATTATACAAAAAATAATCTTCATTTAAAAGAGTAGTACAAATCAAATGAAAAATAGAGTAAAATATAAGTAACAATTTATTAAAAATATAGTCAATTATGACAATAAGATTGGAGATTATTATGAAACTTGGTGTATTAACAGTATTACTATCTGATAAATCAGTAGAAGAGGTTTTTACTTACCTATCAAATTTAAATATACATACAGTAGAATTAGGCGCTGGTGGGTATCCTGGAAATTCCCATTTAAATCCTGAAATACTACTAAATGATGAAAAAGAATATAAAGAGTTCATATCATTATTAGATAAATATGATATGACCATTAGTGGTTTAAGCTGTCATGGTAACCCTGTCCACCCAAACATAAAAATTGCTCAAAAATTCCATCACGAATTTGAACAAGCAGTTTTATTAGCTGAAAAATTAGGTGTTGACACAATTATTGGTTTTTCCGGATGTCCTGGAGATTGTGATAACTCACAATATCCAAATTGGGTAACTTGTCCATGGCCCGATGATTTTCTTAAAATACTTGATTATCAATGGAATGATAAACTCATTCCTTATTGGAAAGAAATGGCTACATTTTGTGAAAAACATCATGTAACTAAAATTGCCCTTGAAATGCATCCTGGTTTTTGTGTTTATTCTCCCCAAACCATGCTCAAACTAAGAGATGCTGTTGGAAATATTATTGGCTCCAATTTTGATCCATCTCATTTATTCTGGCAAGGAATAGATCCTGTAAAAGCATTACGTGAGTTAAGTGATTGTATTTTCCATTTCCATGCAAAAGATACAAAAGTATGTGAAGTTAACACACCAATTAATGGCGTGCTCGATACAAAACCATATAGTGATGAAATTAATCGTTCTTGGGTCTTTAGAACTGTTGGATATGGACATAGTATGGACGTATGGAAAGATATTTTCTCCACTCTTAAAATGATTGGATATGATGGAGCAATTTCCATTGAGCATGAAGATTCATTAATGAGTGCGAAAGAAGGATTAGAAAAAGCAATTACTTTTTTAAAAGAAGCTATGATGATTGAAGATAGTACTGATTTATGGTGGGTTTAATGAAACAATTAAACGCTGGATTAATTGGATATAAATTTATGGGCAAAACTCATTCTAATGCTTATAGACAAGTTAATCACTTTTTTTCTGACAGCGCAAAAATAAATCTAACTGCAATATGTGGGCGAAATAAAAGTGCTGTTAAAAAAAGCATGGATACTTTTGGGTTCAGTAGTTTTGAAACAAATTATAAAGAATTAATAAAGCGTGATGATATTGATTTTATTGATATCGCCACTCCTAGTAATGCTCATTTAGAAATTGCGCTAATGGCTGCAGATTATAAAAAACATATTTTCTGTGAAAAACCACTTGGTATGAATAGAAGAGAAGGAAAGCAGATGCTTGATGCTGCTATAAAAAATAAAATAGTTCATCAAGTTGGTTTTAATTATAGATTTGCACCTGCTATAAGATTAGCTAAAAAAATGATTGACGATGGAAAATTAGGAACAATTTATCATTTTAGAGGACTATATTTACAAGATTGGATTGTTGATCCTAACTTCCCTCTTGTTTGGAGATTAGATAAAAATATTTGTGGTAGTGGAGCTAATGGAGATATTAATGCTCATATTATTGATTTAGCTAGATATCTTGTTGGAGAGTTTCACGATGTTATGGGTATGACTAAAACTTTTATTAAAGAGCGACCAATTGTAGAAGAAATGACTGGTTTAACTGCAACGAGCAATAGTTCAGGGAAAAAAGGTAAAGTAACAGTGGATGACGCATCAATTTTTATGACTCATTTTAAAAATGGAGCTCTTGGCACCTTTGAAGCTACTAGATTTGCAACTGGTAATAAAAATAATATGTCCTTTGAAATTAACGGTAGCTTAGGTAGTATTAGGTTTGCTTTTGAGCGAATGAATGAATTAGAATACTTTAATAATGAAGAAGATAAACAACTTCAAGGTTTTCGCACAATTTCAGTAACTGAAGGTTCTCATGATTTTATACATGCATGGTGGCCACCTGGTCATGTTATTGGTTATGAGCACACCTTTACTCATGAGTTTAGTGAGTTTGCTCAATCAATAATCAATAAGAAACCTGCCATACCTGATTTTTATGATGGTTATATGTGTAATGTTATTTTAGATAGTGTGGAACAATCTGTTAGTGAAAGAACTTGGATTACTATTGAATAATTTGCCAAATTTGTTAACACCCCTTATTATAGAACAAAAGGGGTGTTTTTATGAGTAAAATTCTTTATTTAACAAAAGGATTTATCCATCCATCCAATAGAATGCAACAAGTAATATATTCGCTATTATCTTCTTTTGGGTATGATGTATTAAAAACAAATAAATTTTCAGCTTGTGATAATAATTATATCTGGGTTATAGCCTTTTTCCATGAAAAAAACATTTCATTAAAAGAACTAGAATCACTTCAAACTTATGTAAATAATGGTGGACATCTACTACTGATTCACGGTTCACTCGCTTCATATAAAAAGTCTAAACAATACACACAATTAATTGGAAGCACTTTTGTGAGTCATAGTAAAATTTCACCTATTAATGTTTATAAGAATGATAAAATGATTGGATTAGTAAATGATGAATTATATCTTTTCTCTTTCAATCAACCACCTGTAATTTTGTATATGGGAAAAACCAGCGAAAATACTTCGCCAATTTGTTGGGAAAAAACTGTTGGTAAAGGAAAAATCATTAGTTTTTCTCTAGGTCATAAATTACAGTCAATTAAAAGTGATCTTTTTAAGAGTATACTAAAGGATCTATTGGAGCGTAAATATGAAAATAAGTAAAATTGGAATTATTGGATGTGGGACTATTACAAAAGAAATAACTCCCCTATTACAAATTACAAAAGGGATTAAAATAAGTGCTTTATGTGACACAAATTTAGATAAAGCAAAGCAACTTCAAAAAAAGTTTCCTAAAGCAATTCTTTATGAAAATTATTTGGAAATGGTTGATAAAGAAAAGCTTGATGCAGTATATGTTGCATTGCCTCATTTTCTTCATTATCCTGTACTAAAAAATCTTATAATAAATAAAATTGATATATTTGTTGAAAAACCAATTACTACAAAAGTACTTCATGCAATAGAACTATCAAAACTTGCAGAAAAACATGGAGTAAAAATTGCTGTCAATTATCAATATCGTTATGATAAATCTTTAAATCAATTGATGAAGTCAGCTTCAAGTGGTGAATTAGGTCAAATATATTTTGGAAGATGCTTAATTCCTTGGAAACGAGATGAATCGTATTTCACAGAAACTTCTTGGCATCAAAATTATGAAATGGCAGGTGGAGGTACTCTCATTACTCAAGGGTCTCATATGCTAGATATGTTATTACTATTATTTAATAGTGAAATTAAAAGTATTAATGGAATTTCAAAAAAAATGCAATTCTTACAAGTTGAAGTTGAAGATTTTTCAGGATTCACTCTTACATTTAAAAATGGTGCAATTCTACAATTCATATCAACAATGGTAGTAACTAAAGAAGAACCTATAGTTATAGATATATATGGTAAAAATGGAACTGCTCATTACAAAGCAAAGTTTTTTTCTAAAGTACATTTTGTAAAATCTAATATTAAAAAGCATAGTTTACCTATTAAAGGTATACATCGTGTTCACAAAAGTATTAAAGGATTTAGAAATTGGATTCAAGGTGGTTCACCTCATTTATGTACTATAAATGATGCTATTCCTGTTCTTAAAACAATACAAAAAATATATCAAGATACATTAGACTAGGAGAATACTATGAAAACTAGAAAACCAAAGAAAAAAAGAAAATGGGTTATAGTGTTGATTATTATCGTCGTTATTATCTTAGGCATTGGTGGATGGGCATTTGTTGATTATACATGTAATGATAAAATAGACTATTTTGAAGACAGACCATCTGAATCATACAATAATGATGTAAATAAACTTCTTTACGAAATGGAAAATAATATTACTCCATATTCTATTGATGAATTATATGGTGCTCTTGATTATATTGATGGACGGTTTGATTGTAGTGATTTTAGAATTCCTTCAATTATGAGAATTATGTATGATCATAGTGATAAATTGTCAGTTGCTGACAAAGCCGCTATAAAAGAAACACTTACCTCTTTTAAATTTTGGATGGACCAGCCAGGCGAAGACAGTATGTGCTACTGGTCAGAAAATCATCAAGTTTTATTTGCAACATCCGAATATTTGATTGGTCAATTATATCCTGATGATATTTTTTCAAATGATGGAAAAACAGGTAGTGAACATATGGAAATGGCAAAAGAGCGACTGTTAATTTGGATGGAACAACGCTGGCTTTATGGATTCACTGAATGGTATTCAAATGTATACTATGTAGAAGATATTGCTCCAATGTCTGTATTAATTGATTTCGCACAAGATGAGGAACTTGTAAGTAAAATGACTATAATTATGGATGTATTTCTATATGATGTGGCAACACAGCAAATAAATGGAACATTTTTATCAACAAGTGGTCGTGCATATGAAAGAAATAGAAAACAAGGTGAATGGGGGAATTCAATGAAAGCTGTAGTTGAATACATATGGGGTTATCCTATAGGTGATGATCGTCGTGGAATGGATTTAAATTTTATTTACAGCAATAATTATATAATTCCTGATGTACTATATGAAATTGGACTTGACACAAGTACACAAATAATAAAAGCTTCACAAGGTCTTGATCTATCTGAGTTATTTAATAAAAATCTAATTGGACAAGATAATAATCAAATTATGATGCAATGGAACATGGAAGCTTTTACTAATCCTTTAGTGGTTTCTAATTCAATAGAATATATTGATAATAACAATATGTTTACAAATAAGTTTCTAAATGATTTTAAAATGATTAATATTTCATTTTTACGTGTCTTTAATCTTCTTCCCACTGTTTCAAAAATTCTAAATCCTGTAACAGATGGAGTTGCTATTCAACGAGCCAATACATATACATATAAAACCAATGAATTTATGGTTGCAACTGCTCAAAATTATCATCCAGGTGAGTTTGCTGATCAGCATCATGTATTTAGTGTAACTATTGATAATGAGTTAAGTTTATTTCATTCACATCCACGAGATGATTTTGATAAAACGGATCACTGGGTAGGTTATGGACGACTACCTCATTCTGTTCAAGATGAAAACATCAATTTATCAATTTACCAGATTTCAGATGAAAAAGGATTTATGGAAAAAAGAATATATGATTTTACACACTTATACTTCCCTCAAGAATATATGGATGAAACAATAATTGATGAAAATTATGCATTTGGTCGAAAAGGTGATGTTTATTTTGTTTTTATTGGTAAGAATGATCTTTATTACCTTGACGGCTCTGAAGAAGAAGTAATACAAGCTGGGACAGATAGCTATTGGATTTTTGAAATATCATCAAAAAAAGATGAAGGTTCTTTCTCTTCATTTATTAAACGAATTGAAAATAATCAAATCACTTATGTTGAACAGACACTTACTTATGTTAGCAATCAAAAAACTATGCAAGTTACCTTCTTAGGTGACTTCTTAGTGAATAATCAAATAATAGATACTAACTATGAAAGACACACTACAACTTATGCTCATACAATCAGAGAAGCTTCTACAATGACCTTTGAATTTAATGGTGAAAAGCTATTTCTTGATTTTGAAAATTTGATTAGAGAATACTAACTTTCCTTGAATAAAAATATATAAGCAAAAAGAAGAGCGATTTCTCGCTCTTCTTATATTTAGTTAATAATAATTAAATATATAAACTATTAGTCACATGTGCCTGGTCCTGGATGCTCTGTAATTGTACAACTAGTTGTGAAAGAGCCATCTTTCATAGTTACTGTACATATGAATACTTCAGTTTCATAATCGTATGATTTAATCACATAAGCATATCCCCAATCTTGAATATATCTATATGTAATGCCATCATCAAAAGATGATACGTTAACAGGATTATCATAACAGTGTTCACTGTAAGTACGATCGTATTCACCATCAACAACTGCAATTTGTAAAACTCTTTCTCCGTCAAGTTCAAAACCATATTGATCGAAAGCTATAAGGTTGTCACCTATCATATAGTCCTTCAAATTTCTGAAATCACTAGCAAGGAAAGCCTCATATGTCATCGTTTCAACTTCATGATATAATTCTGCTACTTCTGGTAATTCGCTTTCAAGTGTTAATTCAAACGTTGCAATCACTTCACCGTTTCTCCATGCTTTCATGGAAACAGTTCCATCAAAAGTAGGAGTGTTCCATTCTGGTTCTTCTTGAGGTACTGATTCTTCTTCTAAGTCATGCCATGAACCACTACAATACACAATTCTTGCAGTATCATAGAAATCCCATTCGCTTTCACAATCAAAGATATATTTCAAGTATTCAGCATCTGAGAAAGTAATAACATCAATAATAGTTGGAATTCCATTTTCGTCCATTAGTAATTCAACTGTTTTACCATCTGCCATACCAACAAATTCTATTGTTTCTTTATATACTTCATAAGAATCAGCATAATAATGCTGTCTTAAAACGTTTCTTTCACTACCAGTGTATAGTAAACCTTCATTTGTTACTGTCATTTCTATTGAAGTAATATCATTAGCTGAGATACTTTCTAATATAAATGATAGAACTGAATCTTCATCTGTAGAACCTGTATAAATATATACATTAAATACATCTGTTCCAGATAAAGCAGCAGCTGAGATTAAGTAAGCTCCATAACTTCCACTTACTGTAAAGTTGTCTAATGTTCCCATTGCTTCTAATTCTACATCCCAGTCAGTAGCTGTATAAGCTCTTCCGTACTGGTCAATTACTGTAACATCACTATTTGTTAATTCAACAGCTGCTCCTGCTTGGATTGCATCTGGAATAGTAATTGCTGTAATTGTTGTTGGAACTGCTTCTGCATTAACTACTACGTCAAAT
>JAUUZV010000164.1 GCA_030592085.1 Clostridia bacterium
AGTGATACAATGACTTCATATGGACGAAAAATATCTACACATACAGTTGAATCATATATTAAAGGGCTAATTGATAGTTTTATCATATATCAAGCAAAGCGCTTTGATATAAAAGGTAAACAGTACTTAAAAACTTTGGAAAAGTATTATATAGTTGATATAGGGCTTAGGTATTTCTTATTAGGAAGGAAAGCAGAAGATGTAGGACATATCCTTGAAAATATTATATATCTTGAGTTAATAAGAAGAGGTTATGATGTATACATAGGGAAGGTAGACAATCTTGAAGTAGACTTTGTAGCAATAAATAACGAGGGAACTACCTATTTTCAAGTAGCTGCAACAATTAGAGAAAAGAGCACTTTAGAAAGAGAGCTAAAACCACTTATAAAAATAAAAGACAATTATCCAAAAATCTTATTAACACTTGATGAAGATCCAGAGACAGATTATAACGGTATTAGAATAAAAAATGCATTAATGTTTTTACTTGAATAGAAAAAAGGAGAATAACTTGAAATATAAATGTTTAGTATTAGATCATGATGACACAATGGTAAAGAGCACTCCCTTTATGCACTACCCATCATTTTTAGAAACCCTTAATTTACTACGTCCAGGAATGGAAATATCACTAGAGCAATTTTTTGAATATGGTTTTGAGCCAGGATTTTTTGCAATGTGTACAGATATTATTGGTTACAATGAAGAGGAAATGGCACTACAGTATGAAATATGGCATAAAAACATAGACCATAAAACACCTGAATTTTTTAAAGAAGCATTGAAGGCAGTAACTGATTTTAAAAAGCAAGGTGGAATTGTTACTGTGGTTTCTCATTCGTCTGTTGCCATGATAAAAAGACATTATGAAGAAAAAGCTACATTTATTCCTGATATGATATTTGGCTATGATTCAAAACTAATGAAACCAGATCCATATCCATTAATTGAAATCATGAAAAAATATAATCTAAAACCAAGTGAGTTGGTGGTTGTTGATGACTTAAAACCAGGATTTGATATGGCTAAATCAATGGGTGTAGATTTTATATGGGCTGGATGGACTCACCAAATTGAGAGGTTAGTTACATTTATGAAAGAAAATGCAACAGTAAGTCTAATGACTCCAGAAGAATTACATAAATTCATATAATATTACAAAGTAAAATGAAATATTTGGGTATAATTATTCTGCTTAGAAAAGCATGGAATAATTAATAGAGGAGAAATTATTTATGACCAATTTTTTTGCAGGAACAATTATGGGGTTTAGAGAAGGACTCGAGGCATTTTTAATTGTAGCAATCATTTTGAGATTTATTGTAAAAATAGAAAGGCAAAACTTAAAGAAACCAGTATATTATGGAATAGGAGCGGGATTAATAGGATCACTTATATTTGGTGGGCTTTTAGCTTTACTTGCCTCAGTTATACAAGATCAAGGACAAGTTGCTAAGCTATGGGAAAGCATTGCTAGTTTAGTAGCTTTAATATTAATTACAACATTTATTGTATGGATGATAAAAAACAGTAAAAATATAACAGGGAAAGTTGAGAATAAAGTTAGTCAAAATTTATCTGCAATTGGTATTTTCATGGTATCTTTTGTAGTTATTATTAGAGAAGGTGCAGAAATTGCTATTTTCACATTTACAGGAAAGTATCCATTATTGGCCATTACCATTGGTATATTTATTGCATTAGCTCTAACAATTTTAATTTTCTATTCACTTGTAAAAGTTAATATAAAAACATTATTTTCAATTACTTTATTATATCTAATTCTTCAAGCTGGATTCTTATTAGGTTATGGTATTCATGAGGGATTATCAGCATTAAAAGATATGAACATATTATCAAGTGACCATATTCTATACATAAAGGCTTATGATTTATCAGGTACATTACTTAATCATAAAGAAGGATTTATTGGAGTACCTTTGTATGTTTTATTTGGATGGTATTCAAAACCTGAATGGATTCAATTTATTATTCAATATCTATATACTGGAATAGTAGGATTGTACTGGTTTAGAAAACAATCAAAATAGATTGAATTTATGGAGAAATATAAGTTGGGGCAATTGTTAAAATAACAGTTGTCCCTTTATTTAATTCACTAATTACAGTAACACCATACTCTTTTCCATAATAAAGTTTTAATCTCTTATCCACATTACTAAGGCCAACTCCACCTAATTTTATTGAAGGTGTTTCTCCATGTTCTTTAGAGGTATCAAAACCAACGCCATTATCAATTATTTTAAATAGAATATCTCCACCTTTTTTAGTAACTGTAATAGTAATTTTACCAATACCTGCTAGTTCTTTAATTCCATGATATATACTGTTTTCTACAATTGGCTGTAATATAAGTTTAGGAATTTTTATATCACCAAGAGACTCATCTGTTTTTATTTCATAAGTTAATTTATCTTGATATCTCTGTTTTTGTATAAATAAATATTGTTTTATGTGTTCAATTTCATCATTAATAGTTGTTATTTCGCTACCACCATGTAATGATAAACGGAAAAATGTAGCCAAGGCTTTTGTTAGGTCAATGACTTTTTCATTATCTTTAAACTCAGCAGCCCATAAAATAGTATCTAATGTGTTATAAAGAAAATGAGGATTAATCTGAGAATAAAGAACTTGTAGTTCACTACTTCTAAGTACGGTTTCTTTTTCTTTAATTTCAGTTAATAATTTTTTGATTTTAATCATCATATTAGTATAATATGTAGCTAAACTTTCAGCTTCTTTACTGCCTTTTACTATAACGTTTTGATTTAAATTTCCCTGATCAACTTGTTCCATAGCTTTTTCTAATTCCTTTAAAGGAGAAACTACTCGTCTAGAAAACACCATTGAACTCCCAAGGGCAATTAAGAACATGAATAGACCTAAAATCATTAAAGCTGTAATTAAATCTTGTTGAATTGAATGAAGTGAATCAAGAGAAGCTACACCAACTAATGTCCAATTAGCATTTGTAAAAGGATATTTGAAAATATATTGATTAGTTGATTGATTTACTAAAAGTAACTGTTCTAATTTTTCGTGATTTGTAAAGTATGAAAAGTCTTTATGATAAACTAATTCATTATCACTATTAATAATATATGTATAACCATCACTACCTAAATGCAAATCATCTAAGATTTCTTCAATAACATCATAATTCATATCAATTAAAAGTACGCCAATATTTTCCTGACAATCACTTGTTATTTCACGACTTAACGAAATAACCCAAGTATCTTTGTCCATTGAAAATTCATTCATTCTAGCAGAAGTTAAAACGGGCATTGTATTACCAATAGCATCTTGATACCAAGCCATGGCCATCATATCAACTGATAATTCCATAGATAGATTAGGGTCTGTTGAGATAACTAAACCATCTTGTCCTACTAATGTAATTGATTCAATATCTTTATTACCATTAATTATTGTATTAATAAGAGATTCTAATTCACTTTTATCTTTTTCAAAATCAATGTGAGTATGATTATTATCAAATAGAGTGCAAGTATCAACATTATCTGCTAGAGAAATGGATAACCCTTTTATTGAGTCAATATACCTATCTAATTGATTTCCACTTTTATTAATAATCATATTTGTTGAAGAAGTAATTTCCTCTTCTAGAACATTAGAAAAATTATCATATAGCACTAAGCCCATTATTATTAGTATGATACTTGTTGTAAACATAAAATAAATAAAAATTTGTGAACGTATACTATTAGAATTTTTCTTCTTCAACTATTAGTACCTTCTTTCATTTTTCTATAATTAGTAGGAGACATCCCATATTTCTTCTTAAAAGCAGTACTAAAATAATTAGGGTCAATAAATCCTACTTTTTCAGATATTTCATAATTTTTATAAATAGTTGTTAATAATAAGATTTTTGCTCGTTCTAATCTAAGTGTTAAAAGATATTCTGAAAATGTTTTAGTAAACAATTCTTTAAATAGAGGACTAAGGTAACCAGGGCTTAGGTTAACTTCACTAGCTAACAAAGGTAGAGAAAACTGTGAGTTACTATAATTATCTTCTAATAGTTGATAAATAAGAGGTTTGTAATTATCATTTTGCTCGCTATCTTTTTGTAAATCTGCAATATTTTTCATAGCAGTTAAAGCGACTTGTTGCTTTTTTTCATCTTTTATTATCTGTCCCATTTTTAAAAGTAATTGCTCAATATCTTTTTTTGAAACAGGTTTTAATATAAAATCGTCTACTTTGGCTTTTAGTGCAGCTAAAGCATAATCAAAATAATCATATCCTGAAATCATAGCAATTTTAATGGTAGGATCAAATTCTTTAATGTTTTTAGCCAGTAATAGTCCGTCCATTCCTGGCATATTAATATCAGCTAAAACTATATCTGGACGGTGTTTTTTTACTAATTCTAAACCTTGAAGTCCATCAGAAGCCTCATAAACTTTATCAATGAATAATGAGGGAAAATCAACTAATTGACTTACTCCTTTACGAAAAAGAGGCTCGTCATCAACAATTAATAATGTAAACATTGATTTTTTACCTCCTCATCTTATATATATTATATCAATAATTATCTTTCTACCACAAGTGGAAGCAAATATCCATATCCTTGCTCTATCATATCACCAACTGGAATAAAATTAATTGATGCTGAATTAATGCAATAACGTAAACCACCTAACTCTGGTGGGCCATCGTTAAACAAATGACCTAAATGAGCATCTCCAGATCTAGATCTAACTTCCGTTCTAATTAAGCCATATTCTGTATCTTCAACGTATGTTACAACTTCTTGAACAATTGGTTTAGAAAAACTTGGCCAACCACATCCGGATTCAAATTTATCTCGCGAACTAAATAGCGGTTCTCCAGTTGTTATATCTACATATAAGCCAGTAGCTGTAGTAAGCCAGAAATCATTTGTATATGCTCGTTCAGTATCTGCTAATTGAGTAACCCTATATTGTTCATCTGTAAGTGTTTCTCTTAGAAATTCATCACTTGGCAAAGGATACAAATCTGGATTAACTCTAATAGAAGATTGTAAAGTTGAAAAGTCAACATGACAATAGCCGTTAGGATTTTTGTACAAATAATCTTGATGGTACTCTTCAGCTAAATAGTATGAGTTTAATGGTAGTACCTCTACTACAATAGGTTCGTCATACTCTACTTGTTTTTCTATTATAAATTGTTCAATAATCTCTTTTTCACTACTATTTACATAATAAATACCCGTTCTATATTGAGAACCAATGTCGTTTCCTTGACGATATAATGTAGTTGGGTTAATAGTGTTAAAATAGTAATTTAATAAACTATTAATGTCAATAATTTTAGAATCATAAGTTACATGAACAGTTTCTGCATAATCAGTATCACGTGAAATAACGTCTTCATAACTTGGGTTAGGAAAGTCTTCACTTCCATTAGCATAACCAACAGTTACATTGAATACACCTGGTACTCGTTCCA
>JAUUZV010000146.1 GCA_030592085.1 Clostridia bacterium
AAGAATATTACCAGCTAGTACAAATTGACCATCGCCTCTTTTTACTCCAAGTCTTTTACTTTCACTGTCTCTACCGTTCTTAGTAGATCCAACACCTTTCTTATGAGCCATTGATTACACCTCCCTCTCTATTTTTCTACTTTAGTAGCAGTTTTCTTTGCTACTACAGTAATTTTCTTAATTTCAACTTTAGTATAAGGCTGTCTATGTCCTTGTGTTCTTTTGTAACCTTTTTTAGCTTTGAATTTAAACACAATTATTTTTTTGCCTTTACCATTGGTAACAACTGTTGCTTTGACTTTAACATCCTTAAGATATGGTTTGCCAAATTTCAGTTTTTTGCCATCTGAATAAGCTAATACTTTGTCAAAGGTAATACTTTTACCTTCTTCTACATCAAGTTTTTCAACAAATACTATATCACCTTCTGTGACTTTGTACTGTTTCCCACCTGTTTCTACGATTGCATACATTTTCTTTTGTTTCCTCCTCAGTCCTGTCTCGCCGAATGTAGGTAGCATGTTTAAATGCATTTAAAAGACCATATCCGTGCGGCTACCTGAAACATAATAACACAATGGCCTAATTATGTCAAAAAATTATGAGTAATATACTAAATTTTTTTTAATGATTTTTTAATAATATATGTTACAATGAATTGTGTATATTTTGGAGGTTATTATGGATAAATATAGAGATATAAATATATTAGGTGTAAATAGGTTAGAACCCCATGGGATGTCTATTCCATTTGATTCAGTTGAAAAAGCATTAAGTGTTAAGAATAGTCAATCAAATTATTTTTCTTCACTAAATGGACAATGGGATTTTTTCTATGCTACTAATAAATATGAAATACCAAAAGAATATTATAAAATAGGATTTGATAGTTCTTCATGGTCAAGTACACCTGTTCCTTCTTGTTGGCAAATGCAAGGATATGAATCTCCGAATTATCTTAATTCCTTATATCCATATCCATTAGATCCACCTCATATTCCTGATGAAAATCCAATTGGTATTTATAAAACAGAATTTACTGTACCAAAGCATTATACAAACAAACAAACAATTTTATATTTTGGAGGAGTTAACTCAGCTTTTACTGTATATATAAATGGACAAGAGATTGGTTATTCTCAATGTACCCATATGCCTTCAGAATTTGATATAACAGACTATATTGAAGTTGGTGATAACTTAATAGCTGTAGAAGTATATAAATGGAATGTAACAAGTTATTTAGAAGATCAAGATTTTTTCCGTCATTCAGGTATTATTAGGGATGTATATATATATGCTAGAAATGATATTCATTTTAAAGATATTTATATTGATGCAACACTAACTGATGATTATTCTAACGGTTTATTAAATATTACTACAAATTTAGATTCTAGCGACTGTAAAGCAATATATACCTTATATAATCAAAAGGAAGAAATAATTTTAGAAAAAGAATTATCAATTAATAATGTAACTACTTTTACAATCCCAAAAGTTAATCAATGGACTGCTGAAACCCCTTCTCTATATACAAGTATTGTAACCTTATATAATTCAACTGGTGATATAGAAGATATTAGAAGCTTTCAGACTGGCTTTAAAAAAGTTGAAATAGTTAATGAATTATTTAAAGTCAATGGTAAAGCTATTAAAATAAAGGGAGTTAATCATCATGATACTCACCTTACCCTTGGACATGCTGTTTCTATAGGTTCCATGGAAGATGATATTATTTCCATGAAACAACATAATATAAATGCTGTTCGAACTTCCCACTATCCACCAGATGAATATTTTCTATCATTATGTGATCAATATGGTCTTTATGTAATTGATGAAGCTGATCTTGAAGCACATGGTTTCTATTATGATCAACATGACTATGATGTCTCAGATAAATTAGAGTGGGAAAAACATTTTAAAGATCGTGCTAAACGAATGGTTTTACGTGATCGTAATCACCCTTCAATTATTATGTGGTCCCTTGGCAATGAAACTAGGTATGGTAAAAACCACTTAGCAATGATTGATGAAATTAAAAAATATGAAACTACCTTACCTATTCATTTTGAGCGAGCAGAAAAAGACTCACACATTGATGTTGTTAGTTCTATGTATACTGATGTTAATGAGCTTATTAAAGAAGCTAAAGATAAAAAAGTTTTAAAACCATATTTTCTATGTGAATATGCGCATTCAATGGGAAATGCACCTGGAAATCTTAAAGAATATTGGGAAGCAATTTATAAATATCCTAAACTACTTGGTGGCTGTGTATGGGAATGGGTTGACCATGCTGTAATAGCAGCTGATGAAGATGGCAAACCTTTTTATGCATATGGCGGTGACTTTAACGATACACCAAATGATGGTAACTTTTGTATGGATGGATTAAACTACCCAGACAGAACTCCACATACATCACTAAAACAACTTAAAAAGATATTAGAACCTGCTAAAATTGTATCTTATGATAAACTTTCTTTTACAATTAAGAATACAAATTCTTTTATTTCTCTTTCTTATTTAAATTGTCATTTAGAACTTGTAAAAGATGGAATATTAGTAGATGAAGCAGATATATCTAATCTATCAATTAAATCAGGTAGAACTAAAAAAATTACTCTACCCTTTATTATTGATGATAATGGAGAATATTGTGTAAATTTTTATTTTCTACTTAATAAAGCCACAACATATGCAGGAGTTAATTTCTTAGTTTGTAAGTCACAGATTGTTTTTGAAAAATTATTACCTGTAAATGTAACTATTACAGACACTCACTTCCCAATTGAAGTTGAAGAAGATGGAAGGTATTTATTTCTTACAGGTGATTACTTTATGATGGCTTTTGATCAACTACATGGAACATTATCATCTTGGAAGTATAAAGGACTACCATTAATCAGTGAAGGTTTTATGGGAAATTTCTTTAGAGCTGCTACAGATAATGATAAAGCTAGCCAAAAAGAAAAATGGATTGATGAAAGATTAAATGAACTGGTTCATAGGGTTATCAACCTTAAAGTGTCACAATTAAAAGAATATTTACAAATTAAGGTTACTCATATTTACAGTGGTAAATCAATTAAACCTCTATATCAAGTTGATTTTACTTATAATATTTATAAATCAGGTGAATTAAAATTAACAAGTCACTTTATCCCACTAAAAGAAACTACATATATACCTAGAATTGGTTATAATTTTAAATGCCCTATTACCAATGCTACAATGACTTGGTATGGATTAGGACCAGATGAAAACTATGTGGATAAAAAAGAATATGCAATGTTAGGTATTTATGAAAATCATGTTACCTCTATGTTCGAACCATATGAATACCCACAAGAAACTGGAAATAAGATGGATATAAGATGGGCTGTAATTGAAAACGAGCACGAAACTGGCTTATTAATAATTCCCACTAATCCAATTAATATGAGTGCCTATTATTATGATATTAATGATATTGATATAGCAACACATAGAAAAGAGTTAGTGGAAAATGAAGACTTATTAGTTAATATAGACTATGCACAAACAGGTATTGGAAATAATTCCTGTGGTGCAGAACCATTAGAAAAATATCGTTTGTATCCTATTGATATTTCTATGAGTGTTTTATTTGTACCATATAACGGTAGAAATCAGTCAAAAACAACTTTGAGAAAAATATATTAATCAGTTAGTATTTTTTCTAAAAAAACAAGCGTATAATCTTTATGCGTTTCTTCTTTATATAATTTATAACCAAATTTTTTATACATATTAATGCTTCTATAGCTTTTAGAACCTGTTAGTAACCATAAACGTTTAATTGATTGATCTTGTAGTTCAACAACATCCATTAACATATGACCAATTCCATTACCTTGCCAGTCATCATCGACAGATAATCTTTTTATCTCAGCTTCTGCACCAGTTTTAATTAATCGTATGCTACCTACAATTTGTTCATCAATAACAGCAACTAATATTATATGGCTTTTTAGTACTTTTTTAACTTCATCAACTGTTTCAATCATTGGTGCCATGTCATAGTCATCATATTTTTTTGCTTGAAATAAATAAGCTTTCTTCTGAATTGTTAGTATTGAATCAATGTCCTCAATGGTGGCATCTCTAATGGTTATGTTCATATTAATATATCTCCATGATTTTATTTATGTTATATGTAATTGTATAAGGATCTAGTAAATTAATTTCTTTTGTTTTGCTATTATTAGCTGCTTGTGCATCTTCTAATCGTAAAAATCGAATTTCAACTTGTATTGGTTTTTTAATCTTATATTTTTTCATATCACCTATGTGCATATAAGCATCTTTAACATTTTTATAAATTTCATCTAATACAGTGCTAGGATGTTTTAGTAATCCAGCATTTCTACCAATTGAATATTTTGTTATAACACTTTTTATCCAAGGTAATTCTTTTATAGCTTGTAATACCCCTTGGTCATCACTTGATACAAATATTACTGGTGCTTTTAAATTAGCTGCTGCTAATAGAGCATCAATTTCTATTTCCCCAACTGTTTTATTATTTAATTTAATATATTGATATTTAGTAGAATTGCAAGTATGTGCTAAAATAGCATGACTAGTATCAGCTTTTGCATGATAACCAATTAGTAGCACACCATCAATTAATTTATCTTCAAGTCCACTAAAACGATGTTTTAGACCTACACCTGCTAATATATTCACTCTCTTATCAAGAGTCATGTAATCTAAATTAAGACTACCACCATGATTGTCCCACACATATACTTTTTTTGCTCCACAATCATAGAGAGCTTTCGTAGCTTGATTCACTTCACGAACTGCTTGTTCGCATGCAAATTTGTATTGAACATTGTCTTTTGTTAGTCCTTCATTAGGTGTACCAACTACACAACTAATTCCTTCTAAATCTACTGCGATAACAAAATTCACAATTGCCTCCTACTACTATTATTGTTAATTATAACACTCATATCAATTATTACCAACAACTTCGTAAGTATGTAATGATAGTTCACAAATTTAAAATTTAAAATACTTTGTCTATATCTTATTCTATTATTCCTATTACAATTATTATTATATTAGTAAAATTTGTTTTTTAGTAATATATGGTATATAATCTATATCAGTTTTAGTAAAATTTATTAAACATGATACTAAAAATAATATATTTTATTACTAATTATAACGGGGACACTTTATAACTTAATATTTTTATTTAATTTACTGTACAAAAGATAAACATATTGTTTTATTGTACAAAAAATTCTTATGTAAGAAAAATAACGACTGTTTTTATTAAAATTAGTAGATTCAGACGATTACATATATTAATACAAAAGATGCTGTCAAAGGCAAACCTATCGTAAGGTAGGGACGCAAAGCCATGAGTCCTCCAAGGATAGTCAGGTTACCAAAACAAAAGGGATATATTAATATAAAATTATTTTTGGAGGAAAAAAAATGAAGAAATTATTTTCAATCATATTGGCACTGACATTAGTAATGGTGTCTTCAATAGGAGTAATGGCAGCAGATGAAGTAGTGCTTGATATCCAGGACTTTGAAATCGAGTTTTTAGCAGCACCTGCCGTGGCGGGGCTATTACTGGAAGAAGCAGGTATTGACAATCGTTATGGCAATGGTAAAAATGGTGGTAATCTTATTAAGGATGTAGCAGCTCACATGGGACCCGGAACTATCTTTGAATATCCAGAGGGGACTGTTGTAGAAAAGACTGATGTTGAAGCTTATAGAAGAGCTGTAGCTCTGTTCTTAAACTCTATATTAGAAGGTCCAGTTTATGTTACACCAGATTTGTACGAAGCTGTTCTGGAATCCGTGCTTTATGAAGGTTACACAAATACTTTTGGAACTCATGTAGGTGAAACCCTTACGTTCACATTTACGAATAATGTGTTTTTGGATGAATATTTTCCAACAGAGGAACCACATATTATAATGAGCGGAGTTTCCACCATTGGTACAGGGCCACTTGAATGGTCATGTGTAGGAAATGTATTTACAATGACTACGACAGGAACATTCAACACCGCAAGGCCTGATGTTGGTGATTTGGTGACAAATATTTTATATCTTTATGATGAAATAGGAAATCCTGTTGTTGTTCCTACAAGTGGAATAGTCGTCGATGGAATAGTAGTTCCTGGGTATGCATTACATATAACTCACGTAAATGCTTATGATGGTTATAATCATGAATATGTATTTTCTTATGATCCAAATACGTTGGAATTAATAGGATTTGGCATTGGTATATCTAGTACTGAGACGATATCAGGTATCGTATGGGATCCTATTTCTAATACACTAAAGTTTATAGCTACATATAGTAATGGGTATACATGGTATCCTGCCTTTACATTAGATAGCGGCGGTACATTGTCTTTTATTGAGATTAGTGGTGATAATGTGTGGGATGCAACTGGAACATGGGAATTTGTTTTGAATTAATAACTGTAAATTAAATGATTTTTAAATGCAGTCATCTTCGGATGGCTGCATAGTTCAATCAAAATATTTTTATAACTTATTAATCTCTCGACGACTATCATATGAAATTCTAATAATTAA
>JAUUZV010000205.1 GCA_030592085.1 Clostridia bacterium
AATGGTATGTCAAAATGAATATCCCCACAATGGAAAAATGTAATCTTATTTTTCAATTAATTCTCCTCCACAATTACTACATAAGCAATGGCATGACTTTTTGAATGGGATAAGGTCACATCACAATTAGGTATAATTTTATTATTAAGAAATAGAACTGGTTTTCCTACTTCATTATTTCGAATTTCAATGACATCTGGTGAAACAGTTTCCGTAAATCCTGTTCCTAATGCTTTTACATATGCTTCTTTTGCAGCAAAGCGTGCAGCATAACTTTTATACTTTTCACGACCTTTATCTTCACAATAAGAAATCTCTACTTCAGAATAGATTTTATGTAAAAAACGATCACTTTTTTCAATGGCTTTTTTTATTCTGTCTACTTCAATTAAATCAATCCCTGTTGATAATTTCATCTATTCCCTCCATTTATTCTATTATAACTTAATTATGACTGTGACACAAAATACAATTATCATATTTTGATAAAGCTTGTTCATAAACAAATGTGGCCTGGTTTCTATGTTCAAACATGGCAAAAACAGAAGACCCGCTACCACTCATTAGACAGCCAATAGGGTCATATTGTAAAAGAAATTCCTTAGCTTGTTTAATAGTAGGATATAGTGGAAATAGATATTCTTCAAATTCATTATATAAATATTTTCCAACTTCATTTATTTGATGATTTCTTAGTCCATATAAGATATGTGACATGTTTATATTTATTTTGTTTTGATTAAATAAACTATATGCGCTTTTCGTAGAACTATTTATCTTAGGTTTAATTATAACAAAATATGTTTTTGGTAACGCATAGATAGGTGATAAAATTTCACCTCTTCCTTTTGCTCTCTTTGTGCCTCCTTTTATAAAAAAGGGCACATCTGAGCCAATAATTAAAGCCATATCTAATAATTGTTCTGTGGATAGATTTGTTTTAAAAAGATTGTTTAATCCTATGAGAACAGTAGCTCCGTCTGAAGAGCCACCTCCTAATCCAGCTTCAACAGGAATTCGTTTTAAAATATCAATAGCTACCCCTTGTTGAATTTTTGTTTTTTCTAAAAAAACCAATGCTGCTTGATATGTTATGTTTTTTTTATCAGTAGGAATTGTACTATCTTGACATGTAATTGTTATTCCTCTAGGTTGTTTTGATAAGGTTATATCGTCATGTAAACTAATGGTTTGCATAATCATATCAAGTTCGTGAAACCCATCCTGTCTTTTATACAGAATATCTAAAAATAAATTTACTTTTGCATAGGCTTTAATTTTCATTTAATTCACCTAAATTGATAAAACGACTTTTATTGCAGCATTATTAGCCATTAAATCAAATGCTTCATTAATATTTGACAATGGCATTTCATGAGTAATTACTGGCTCAATACTATTACCATGATTTTTTATGTACTCATCAACTTGATGCCAAGTTTCAAACATTCTTCTACCATTTATTCCTCTAATTGTTATTCCTTTAAATATAACTTGATTATTTAGATCAAGAGAAATTTGTTGATCTGATAAACCAAGTAGCGAAACATCTCCACCCTTACTAATAGCATTGAAAGCCAATTCTATGGCACTTGAAACACCACTCATTTCAAGAACAACATCCGGACCATGTGAATCAAATAGACTCATGACTTTTTGATATGTATTTGCTTCTAAAGGATTTATTACTTCATCAGCTCCTATTTTTTTAGCGACTTCTGCTTTTAAACTATTAGGTTCTGAAACAACAATACGATTAGCACCTAAACTTCTTGTTATAGCTGTAGCAAATAATCCGATTGAACCAGCCCCTGTTATTAATACGTTTCTATCTTTTACAGGTTGTGCCATGACTGTATGCATAGCATTACCAAGAGGATCCATAATGGCGGCATGACGGTCACTAATATGATTACCTAATAGCCATAAGTTGCTAGCTGGCATTACCATATATTCTGCAAAGCAACCATCAATATCAACACCAATTATTTTAACGTTGTCACATATATGATAATTTCCTAAGTTACAACTTTTACAATTATGACAAACAATATGACCTTCAGCAGAGACTCTATCTCCAACTTTGTATTTTGTTACATTTTTTCCTAATTTTTCAATAACTCCACCAAATTCATGGCCTATTGTAAGGGGTGGAACAATACGATGTTGTGCCCAATTATCCCATTTATATATATGAAAATCTGTTCCACATATTCCTGCTTTTTTAATTTTAATTAATACTTCATCATCATTTGGAGTTGGTATCTTTTTTTCTGTAATGATTATACTTTTAGGTGCTCTAATTTCTTTAATTGCTGCTTTCATATAAATACCTCTTTACTATTCAATATAATTATATAGAACTCCATATTTATGTCAACTAACTACTCTCTTTTTTATAACAAAAAGACCATGTATAGTATAAATTGTTTCTACATAGTCTTAATTTTTTTTATTTTCTTTATGTAATTAAATAATCGTTTTTATTATCATTTTTTATTGAATATAAATTAATCTGTGCTACATAATATAAGTTTTTAACACTTATGTCTTGTGGAATAACACAAATACCACCAATACTAACAGTAACAACTTTGTGAATTGTTGTTCTACTAGGAATAGCTAAAGCAACTACTCCTGCAATTATATTATTAGAAATATCATCAACAAAGGCCTTACTAGTATTGTTAATAAAGATATTATATTCGTCTCCGCCTAACCTACCTACTTTTGCTTCAGGTATTTCTTCAATAGCTTCTCTTATAACATCAGCAATTTCTACTAAAACATCATCACCTTTTTTACTCCCATAATTGTCATTAAAATCTTTAAACCAATCAATATCTACAACAAGTAGCGAAACTTTATGGTTTGTTTTTTTAGCTTCTTCTAACGATTCATTTAAATGTCCTTCAAATCCTCGTCTATTAAGTAATTTTGTTAATGGATCGTGATAAGATACTGAAACATAACTACTTTTTTTCTTCATCACATTATATCTTATTGCTAACATGAAGATTGATATAATAGCAATAATAACCAGTATTGAAAAGATTATAACAAAAGGAAGAATTGTTTTGGTTTTAACATTCATTCTATTTGAAGCCATTTCAACAACAACACTTCCAATATGATTTCCTTCAACAGAATATAGTGGGTAGTACCCTTTTATATATCGCTCTTTCTCCGCTTTTTGAATTGTATAAAAAGCTTGCTCTGTAATAACATTATTAACTGTTTCATTATCTAGTGATAAGAATTTTGCATCATCACTAATAGCACCCCTTATGCTACTGTTTTCCACAGCTTCTAAAACAAGATATCCTTGATAATCAACATTACTACTATCTGATATGGTATCAATTACATAAAATCTATTAAACTCGAAATCAGATAATTCTTTGAAATATTTTAATGTATCTTGTTCAAATGTTGTGTTTTCACTGGCAAACAAAAGGGAAGTGTAGTCAAGGTTCTTTAATCTATTGTGTTCAAAGTCACTAAGGGTCGTTTCTTGACTAATTAACCTTGCTATATTAATTGCTTCAGTACCTATTAAATTATTAACACAGTTATATGAACTAATGATAAAAATTATAATAGCAATAGTTAGTATTAATACAAATGTACTAATGCTGGAGATAAAAAATATTTTTTCTTTGTTGTTCTCTTTTTTTTCTTGATCCACTTATTTTTCCCTCCTTAGAAGAAAATCCATTAAGTGTTTTATTGACTAGCAACTAAATTATATATAAGAATTGAAAACCCGTCAAATTTATTTTTTAACATCGTTAACAAGAAGTCGCCCACCTCAATGCTTCCTTTCTCACTTTAGTGAGTGCATAGGTGGGTGATGAATTGTTATATTTAAAGTATAGTTCATTGATAATACTACTTCAAGTCTGATAAAATATAGATTGTAGAAAACAAGGTGATTACTAATGAATAAAGCATACGAATATCGTATATATCCAAATAATGAACAAGCTAAACTAATTGAAAAGACTTTTGGTTGTGTTCGCTTTGTATTCAATCACATTTTA
>JAUUZV010000004.1 GCA_030592085.1 Clostridia bacterium
CCTACTGGAATTCCACTACCGTTATCTATTACCGTAATAATATTACCTTTATCAATAAATATTTCAATTGTATCACAACGTCCTGCTAGTGCTTCATCTACGCTGTTTGCAACTATTTCATAAACTAAATGGTGTAAACCCCTTAAAGACGTTGATCCTATATACATACCAGGTCTCTTACGTACAGCTTCTAATCCTTCTAATACCTGAATATTTGACTCATCATATGTGTTATTTGACATTTTTTCTCCTTATTTTTATCTTTTCATCCTTTTTTCTAAAGTTCTTGATGAAATAGAAGTAATAAATATTGTATTCTTGTTTTTTTCATGAGTTATAATGAATGATTTTGGTAATTCATCGTTAACAGTGACTATTTGACCTCTTTTTTCTTTATCGGTTAAATATTCTCTAGTAATTTTAGATATTGTTGTGTTTTCTATATCAAAAATTCCAATAATACTATTTTTTTTTATTAAATATTCTTCACCAATATGAAGAAACATTTCTTTCTCCTCACTATAAAAACGTTATATATTATTATATAACATTACCTATATCTTTTCAATTTATTATCGTCGCTCAATATGTCCTTTGTTAACATAAAAGAAGGTTGTTTTTTCTTTAAAATTAGCATAATTCTTTTTTTCTGTACTGGTAATGAAAGTCTGCTTTGTTTTAATGCTTTCTGTTAAAAATTTTCTTCTACTTATATCAAGTTCACTCATAACATCATCTAACAATAAAACAGGAAAATAACCTGTTTCTTTTTTAATAATGTCAATTTCAGCTAATTTTAAAGACAATACTGCTGTTCTTTGTTGTCCTTGTGATCCATACTGCTTAACATCTTTATTATTAATTAATATTGTAAAATCATCACGATGTGGTCCATAAAGCGAAATATTACTTCTTATTTCTTTTTTTCTGTTTTTTAGCAATGTTTTTTTTATTTCATCCATGGTAATTCCTAAAGATGAAAAATAAGTAATTTCACCAAATTCACTGTTATTAGATAGTTTTTTTATGTATTTATTGAAAAAAACAGCAGTTTTTTTTAAAAACTTAATTCTTTCAGTTATTATAAAAAAAGCTGTTTCAGTAATTTTTTCGTTATATACCTCTAATAATTCAATATATTTATTTATATCTCTTTTTTTTAATAAGGCATTTTTTTGCTTAATAATACGGTGATATGTTTGTAATTGGTAGAAATATTGATTATTTGTTTGTGAAATTAATATATCTATAAAACGCCTTCTTTCTGAAGGTCCTTGTTTTATAATTTGTAAATCCTCTGGAGAAAATATAACAGTATTTAATACACCAATTAATTCACCTAATTTTGTTACAGGTAAGTTATTTAACTTTATTTGTTTTTTTTCACCTTTTCTATATTTAATTTCAATTTTAAAAGGAATATCTTCTTTCATTCCTTTAATTTTAATATAATATGTGTCTTCATTTTCTTTTATTAATGGTATTTCTTTTGATGTTCTATGAGATCTCCCTGTAGAAGCTAAATATATTGCTTCAATAAGGTTTGTTTTTCCTTGTGCATTTTTTCCATAAATTAAATTAATATCTTCAGCAGGAGATATTTTTATTTCTTCGTAATTACGGTAATTCTTTAGTTTAATTGATGTTATATACAAATGTTTATCTCAACTTATTACATATTGTGTCTGATTAATAGTTATTATATCATTTTTATAGAGTTTTCTTCCTCTTCTCTTTTCAATTTCATCATTTACATAAACAGTTTCATTTTCAATAAAAACTTTAGCATTTCCGCCACTACCTGTTATTCCTACAAATTTTATAAACTGATCTAATTTAATATATTCTGTTGTTATTTTTGTTTTTTTCATTAATTAGTCCTCACTGGCAATATTACATATGAAAATTCATCTGAATTTAATGCCGATATAACACAGGGACCAATACTCCCTGAAAAAGATATTTTTATTATTTCATCTTCAATATTTTTTAAAGCATCCATAATAAATTTCGGATTAAAAGCAATAGATAAATCATTTCCCTCTTTTTTAATACTTAGTGTTTCTTCAACTTTACCAATATCAGTTGAAGATGTAATAATCATGGATAAATCATCAATTTCAAATTTTACTGGAGTTCTTTTATCTTCTGTTATAACTAAATTAGCTCTATCAACTGAATCTAGTATTTTTTTCGTGTCAACTTCTACTTCAGTATCATAATTTTCAGGATATATACTTTTATAATTTAAATAATCTCCTTGCAGCAATTTTGTTATTAATTTACAATTTCCAAAATCAAAAAGAATTTGATTTTTTCCATAATGAATTGATACATCTTCTTCATCGTTTTTTAATAAACGCGCTACTTCATTTAAAGCTTTACCTGGAATTACAACAGAAACACCTTCTTTTATTCCTAAAACATATTCTTTTCTATAAGACATTCTATATCCATCAATTGCAACCATATATATACAATTTTCAGCTGTTTCTAATAAACTTCCTGTTAAAACAGGCATTTTTTCATCAATACTTACACTAAAAACAACTTGTTTTATCATATTTCTTAAAATTTCTTGTTTTAAAGTTATTGCATTTTCTTCATCAATTGATGGAATCTCTGGAAAACCTTGTGGATTTAAGCCAATTAAGTCAATAGTTGAATTTTGACACGTAATGTGTACTTTAAAATTTTCATCACAACTAATTTCAATTTCATCATCAGGAAATTTTCTAACAATTTCAGAAAAATAACGAGATGTTAATACTACAGATCCATCTTGTTCTATTTTTCCAGGAACAGTATATTCAATTCCCATTTCCATATCATTTCCTCTTAATATAATTTTATTATCCTTTGCTGTAATAAGAATACCTTCAAGAACAGTTAAAATTGATTTATTTGAAACAGCTCTTTGAGCAGAAGAAACAGCTTCATTAAGGTCTTTTTTTAAACAGTATATTTTCATTTTTAAATTCCCCTTTTTTTTATAATATATAAAATAAATTTTAGTAGTAGTAGTAGTAGAGGATGTGGAAACTGTTAATAAGGTATTTAAACACTATGTACTAGCCCTTTTTCCCTGTGTATAAACTACTGGATAAAATTCTCATAACTTCTTAAGAAAAGTATATCATTTTTTTATGGTAATAATCCACATAAAGTTATAAACATTTACACAATAAAGTGTTTATAACTATTGTAATAGTTTTCTTTCATTTTCTTCAATTTGTCTTATTAATTCTTTATCTCTTTTTAAATTGTTTTTTATTTTATCACAAGCGTGGATAACTGTTGTGTGATCTCTGCCTCCAAAATATCGTCCTATTTTTGGAAGAGAATTATTTGTGTGTTTTCTACTTAAATACATTGCTATTTGTCTTGGTACAGTAATGTCACGACTTCTTGATTTAGATGTCATTTCTTTTGGGGTAATACCATAGTATTTAGAAACTACATTAATAATGATTGGAATAGTTACATCATTTGCGTCTTGTTTGTTTTTTATGTCTTTTAATACGTTTTCAGCTAATTCTAAATCAATAATTCTATTTGATAAAGACGCATAAGCAATTATTCTAGTTAAAGCACCTTGTAATATACGAACATTTGAAACAAAATTGTTAGCAATATATTCCATAACATTATCAGGAACAATAACATTTTCTGTTGAAGATTTTTTTCTTAAAATTGCGATTCTTGTTTCATAATCAGGAGCTTCAATATCTGCAATTAATCCCTGTTCAAAACGAGTTTTTAATCTATTCTCAAGTGTTTGTATTTTACCAGGAGGATTATCAGATGAAATAATAATTTGTTTTTTGTTTTCATATAAAGTATTAAAAGTATGGAAAAATTCTTCTTGTGTCTGTTTTTTACCAGCAATAAATTGAATATCATCAATTAGTAAAACATCAATAGTTCTATATTTATCTCTGAAGGCTTCTAAAGAACGTGTTGTAATTGCATTAATTAAATCATTAGTGAATTTTTCACTTTGTACATACATAACTTTTATGCCTTTATTATGTTTTAATATATGATGACCAATAGCATGCATTAAATGTGTTTTTCCCAAGCCACTACTTCCATATAAAAATAAAGGATTATATGTGGTGGCAGGAGCTTCTGCCACAGCAACGGTTGCAGCATGGGCAAAACGATTACTGCTACCAATTACAAATTTAGAAAAAGTATATTCAGGATTCAATGATGAGTGAGTTGATAGTTGTTTGTTAACATTTTGATAGTCAATATTATCTTCTTGTTCAACATTTTGATTTGGCAGTAAAAAAGTCACGTTAAACTCATTACCAGTTAGGTGTTTTAATGAGTTTTTTATAAGATCTAAATAACGGCTTTCTAAGACTCCTTTAGTAAATTCTACTTCAACTTCCAAGGCAATAGAGGTTTCCTCCATTGTTAATGGTTTTATTGGCTTTAACCAAGTATTAAAGCCTATTTCAGTCATTTCAGATTTTAAAACCTCAAGAACATTGTTCCATAGATCTTCCAAACTTAAGTACATTACTAAATCCCCCCAAATATATAAAAAGATAAAAACATGTTAATAACTATTTAAACAATGCTTTTATCTTTCGTAAGCTGTTGATAAACCATAGTTATCAACAGGTAACTACTAATATATCAGAAAGTATTTTCAATTTCAAGAAGTAAATTAATTAAATTTAAAATCTGTGGAAAACTCTTTTTTATGGACGACCTTTATCTTGACAGCATCTTTTAAATTATGTATAATATCACTTGCTTTATAAATAGGTAGAAAGCAGTGTATAGTAAAGAAAAATAACTGCATTGATATATATAATATTTTGAAGATTGGAGCGCTATATTAATGAAAAGAACGTATCAACCAAAAAAAAGACAAAGAAGCAAAGAACACGGCTTTAGAAAAAGAATGAAAACTGCTAGTGGTAGAAGAATACTAAAAAACAGAAGACAGAAAGGCAGAAAGAAACTTTCAGCATAAAGGTCGCAGATATGTGATCTTTTTTAAGCTATAAGTTTTTTTAATAAGATTATGCAAACGGAATCGCTAAAAAAAAATTATGAGTTTGCCAGAGTGTACCGAAGGGGACAAAAACATTTTGGAAAATATATAAGTTTGTACAGTATTGAAGGTACAAGACAAAGAATAGGCATTACCGTTAGCAAAAAGGCATATAAAAGCAGTGTTAAAAGAAACAGGCTTAAAAGATTAGTAAAAGAATGTTATAGAACATTTGAAAAAGATATAAAAAAGGCAGAAGTCGTGTTTGTTATTAGAAAAACAGAAGACTTTCCTAATTATCATGAATTATATAAAGAAATGAACTATCTTTTTAAAAAAACTAATCTTTTCAATGAGGAAAAAGATGTTTAAGAAATTTTTTGTATTTATTATTACTTTTTATAGAAAAGCAATTTCACCACATACAATTCCATCTTGCCGTTATACACCAACTTGCTCACAGTATGCCATTACTGCCATTGAAAAAAAAGGGGCTTTTAAGGGTCTTTTTATGGCAATATGGAGAGTTTTACGATGTAATCCATTTAGTAAAGGTGGATATGATCCTGTAAAATAAGCAATTTTAAGGAGAAAAAAATGGATTTTCTATATAATGCATTTGGACAAGTTTTATATTTTGTATATAAAACAGTTGCATTTCAGAATTATGGGTTAGCGATTATTATATTTACAGTTGTAATAAAATTAGCTTTATTACCTTTAACGCTAAAATCAATGAAATCAACCACAAAGATGAGTTCTTTAACACCTGAGGTTGATAAACTTAAAGAAAAGTACAAAAACGATCAAGAAAAACAAAACCAAGAAATTCAAAAACTATATAAAGAAAATAATGTTAGTTGCGCAGGTGGTTGTCTACCAATGTTATTACAGTTTCCAATTTTAATTGGATTATATACAGTATTACGTAGTCCTCTATCATATATGGTTGGGAAAACTTGGGAATCAATTGGAAATATTGCTAATACTTTATTAGTAGATTTAGGAATTGAAAAAGCTCTAGATATTCAAGAAATTGCAAATGGAACTTTAAGTTCAATAAAGGGAGTAAATCAATTAACAATTATTAATTTACTAAACAGCAGTCAAGAGAAACTAGCAGCAGTTTCACAATATATTTCTGAGAGCGAATTAATTAACTTAAATTTCTTAGGACTAAACTTAGGGGTAACACCACAATGGAGACCAGAGATTATCTTTGGTCCTGAAATGAGTACTTATCTACCAATATTAATATTGCCTTTAATAGCAGTTGCATTAACAGTATATTCAACAATTTTAACAAAAAAGAAAACAGATATGAATAAACCTGCAAAAGTAGATCCTAATAAAAAAGCACCAGCAGCGGGTATGAGTAACATGATGTTATATATGTTACCTTTAATGACTTTATATTTTGCTTTTATTTTACCAGCAAGTATGAGTTTATACTGGATTTTAACCTATGCCTTCCAAATAGGACAACAGTTAATTATTAATAAAACACAAGATAAAGAAAAAAACGAGAAGAAAAACATATTAATAACTAAAGAGGTAAATAAAGGAGATAAAAAATAATGGGAAATGTGGTAGTTGAAAAAAGCGGAAAAACCGTTGAAGAAGCCATTTCTCTGGCATTAGAACAATTGGACGTTTCAGAAGATCAAGTAGAGATTGAAATATTACAAGAAAATTCAAGTAAAGGAATTTTGGGATTAAAAAAAGAAAAAGAAGCTAAAGTAAAAGTAACTTTACATGACTATGCCATAGAGATTGCAAATGATTTTTTAGGCGAGTTATTTGATAAAATGAAATTAGACGTAAAAATTAATATTGAGGAAGTTGAAGAAAAACTCAAAGTTAATATTGAATCAGAGAAAAGCGGAATTATTATAGGTAGACATGGAGAGACACTTGATGCTATTCAATTTATAACTAGCATTGTTGTAAATCGTAATAACCCAATTTATAAAAAAGTTATTATTGATACAGAAGGTTATCGTGATAAGAGGGAGCAAACATTAGAAAACCTTGCCAATAGACTAGCTAAAAAAGCAATTGACACACAAAAAAGCGTATCACTTGAGCCGATGAATCCCTATGAAAGAAGAATTATACATGCAACACTGCAAAAAAATGATAAAATAGAAACATATAGTGTTGGTGAAGAGCCTCATCGGAAAGTTATCATCAAAAGTATCGACTAAGAAAGTATATTATGATTATGAGGGGATGAACCATTTGGTTCATCCTTTTTTATACTAGGAGAAGAAATGATTACAGATACAACAATAGCAGCAATATCTACACCACCAGGAAGAGGAGGTATTGCAATCATTAGGATGAGTGGTAAAAAAGCTTTTTCTATTGCAAAAAAAGTTTTTCTTTGTAAAACTTCTTTTGACAACCTTTCTTCTCATAGTATTACATATGGAAAAATAATAGATAAGAATAAAAATATTATTGATCAAGTAATGTTAGTAAAACTTGTGGCTCCTAAAACTTATACAAAAGAAGATATGGTTGAAATACAATGCCATGGAGGGAATGAAGTTACTAAAAAAATTCTAATGTTACTTTTTTTACATGGTGCAGTTTTAGCACAACCAGGACAATTTACTAAAAGAGCTTTTTTACAAGGACGAATTGATTTATCTCAAGCAGAAGCTGTTATGGACCTTATTAATGCAGAAACAAGCAAAAGTGAAAAGGCAGCAATATTACAATTAGAAGGAAGAACAGGTAAAAGAATAAAAGAAATTAGACAAGAAATTCTAGATATTTTATCTCATATAAGTGTATCAATTGATTACCCTGAATATGAAGATGATGCTATTTCTATTGAAAAGACTAAAGAAACAACAACAAAAATAATTAAAAAATTAAAAAAATTAATAGAAAACTATGAAACTGGTATTATTATAAGGGAAGGTTTAACTGTAGTTATTTATGGACCACCAAACGCAGGAAAGTCTACTTTTGTAAATAAAGTAGCCGGTCAAGAAAAAGCTATAGTTACACATATTCCTGGCACAACCAGAGATATAATTGAAGTTCATTTAAATATTGGTGGCTATCCTGTTAATTTATATGATACTGCCGGAATAAGAAAAACAGATGATTTAATTGAGAAAATTGGAATAGAAAAAACAATTAGTGCAATAAAAAACTCATCTTTATCAATTTTAGTTATTGATAGTTCGGAAGTAATAACTCCTGAACTAATAAAATTAATAAAAAAAGCTGAAGTAGTTGTATTAAATAAAATTGATTTATCAAATGGAGAAAAATACCATAAATATTTAAAAGGTAAAAAAGTAATTAGAACAAGTTTGTTAAATAATAAAGGAATAGAAGAAATTGAACAATTTCTATTATCTTATATTGAAACAGGTGGTATAGAAATTGATGATATAGTTATTACAAATCAAAGGCATAAACAATTAATAGATTATGCATTAGCATCTCTTATAAAAATCATAAAGAATAAAGAACAGTTTTTAGATTTATATGCTATTGATTTTAATGAAGCCTTAGAAGCACTAAGTCAGATTACAGGAGAAAGTGCCAGTGAAGATGTTATTGCTAACATCTTTAAGAACTTTTGTGTAGGTAAATAAATGGAATATATTGCAGAAAAATATGAAGCTATAGTTATTGGTGCAGGACATGCAGGGTGTGAAGCTGCTTTGGCACTAGCTCGATTAGGAAAAAAAACTATGTTGTTTACCTTAAACAATGATTCAATTGCAAATATGCCTTGCAATCCTAGTATTGGAGGAACAGCTAAGGGGCATTTAGTAAGAGAAATTGATGCTCTTGGTGGACAAATGGGAAAAACTGCAGATATTACATTAATACAATCTAGAATGTTAAATAAAGCAAAAGGACCTGCAGTTCATTCACTTAGAGCACAAATTGATCGACGCATGTATCAAGAAAAAATGAAACATGTCCTTGAAATACAGAAAAATTTAGATTTAAGACAAGCAGAAGTTACAGATATTCTTTTTAATGAGAAAAATGAAGTAATTGGAGTAAAAACAAATACAAATGCAATATATAATTGTAAAGTTGCTATTGTTTGTTCAGGTACATATTTAAAAGGAAAAATAATAATAGGTGAAATTAATTTTGAAGGTGGTCCAGATGGATTATTTCCTGCCAATAAATTATCGGAATGCTTAAAAAATAAGGGCATTGAAATTATGCGATTTAAAACAGGAACACCATCAAGAGTAAATAAAAGAAGTATTGATTTTAATAAAATGGAAGAACAGTTAGGAGATGAACCTATTGTTCCTTTCTCTTTTGAAACTGAAAAACTAGAGATGATACAACATTCATGTTACTTAACATATACAAATAAAAAAACCCACGATGTTATAAACCGTAATTTACATAGATCTCCTTTATTTAGTGGAGATATTAAAGGTACAGGTCCCAGATATTGTCCATCTATTGAAGATAAGGTAGTTAGGTTTAGTGATAAAGAGCGACATCAAATATTTATTGAACCAATGGGACTTGATACAGAAGAAATGTATGTTCAAGGAATGTCTAGTTCACTGCCAGAACAAGTACAAGATGAAATGCTTCGTACCATTAAAGGGTTAGAGAATGTAAAAGTTACAAGAACTGCTTATGCAATTGAATATGATTGTTTTAATCCGTTACAATTACAAAAAACATTGGAATTTAAAGAGTATAAAGGATTATATAGTGCAGGGCAAAGTAATGGAAGTTCAGGATACGAAGAAGCTGCTGCACAGGGTTTAATAGCAGGGATAAATGCTAAATTACAAATTGATCAAGAAGATGCTTTTATTTTAGGAAGAGATGAAGCATATATTGGAGTATTAATTGATGATTTAGTCACAAAAGGTACAAATGAACCATATCGAATGATGACTTCAAGAAGTGAATATAGATTATTGCTACGACAAGATAATGCAGATAAGAGATTAACACCAAAAGGTTATAAGATTGGTTTAATTTCAAAACAGCGTTATGAAAAGTATAAAATAAAAGAACACAATATAAATATACAATTAAAGCGATTAAAGAAAACGGTTATTTCCCCTAAAATAACTAATAACTTTTTAAAAAAACATGGGTTAAACCCAGTAATAAGCGGAGTAACATTAGATGCTTTACTTAAAAGGCCAGAAATTACATATAAAAAGTTATATGAAATTGACAGTGAAAGAGAAAAATTTGATATATATACAGAAGAAGAAATTGAAATTTCATGTAAATATGAAGGATATATTAAAAGGCAAAGAAAGCAAGTTAAACAATATTTAAAGATGGAAAATTTCCAATTACCAAACGATTTAGATTATCAAATAATTAGTGGGTTAAGAATAGAAGCTAGACAAAAACTAAACAAAGTTAAACCAGTTTCTTTAGGGCAAGCTTCTAGAATATCAGGAGTATCTCCTGCAGATATTAATGTATTAATAATATATTTTGATCAATTAAAAAGGAAAAAAACATGAAAGAAATACTAAAAGAAGGTTTTTTACAGTTAAATGTTCCTTTTACAGAGGATATATATGAAAAATTACAATTCTTTACTACTCAATTACTAATTTGGAATGAGAAAATTAATTTAACAGCTATTAAAACAAGAGAAGATATAGCAATTAAACATTATATTGATAGTTTAACGATTTATTCTCTATTAAATAGGCAAAAAAGCCTTATTGATGTGGGAACAGGAGCAGGCTTTCCTGGAATTATATTAAAAATAGTAGGATATGAAGGAAATATAATGTTACTTGATTCTTTAAAAAAGAGAATATCTTTTTTAGATTATATGATTAAAGAATTGAATTTAAAAAACACTGAGACTATTCATAGTAGGGCTGAAGATGGGAGTAGAAATAATTTATTTAGGGATAAATTTGATTACGCAACTGCTCGTGCAGTTGCACCTCTTAATGTTCTTTGTGAATACTGTTTACCCTATGTCAAAGTAAATGGACAATTTCTTGCAATGAAAGCAAACAAAATTGAAAAAGCTACAAAAGCTATAAATATCCTTGGAGGTTCCATTAATAAAATTGAAAAAATAATACTTCCAGGAAGTGATTATGAGAGAAATATTATCATAATTAATAAAACTAAAAAAACACCTAAAATATATCCTAGAAAAGCAGGAACACCTGCAAAAAAACCACTCTAAACTTATTTAAATAATCGCTTTTTTATACAAATTAATAGAAAAATAGGTATATTTAGCATTCTTTTTAAACGTTTCGGTTGCATAATTAATCGATAGAACCATTCAAGAGAAAGGGTTATGAAAACTTCTGGTACTCTTTTTACTTCATTAGCAATAACATCAATACTTCCTCCAACGCCCATAATAACATTACAAAAAAGAGATGTTTTATATTTATGTATAAATAATTCTTGTTTAGGAGCACCTAAACCAACTAGTAAAAACTGTGCCTTAGATTTGTTAATATCAGAAATAATTAAAGGAATATCACTTTCTTCAAAATAACCGTTTCTATAACCTACAATTGTTATTTCACTATATTTATTTTTTATAATTGAAACAGCTTTTTCTATAACTTCTGGTTTTGAACCAAACAAATATATGGAAACCGGGTTTTTACTCTCAAATAGAGAAAGTATTAATTTAAAACCAGCTACTTTTTCTGTAAGTGGTGTTTTTAGTATTTTAGAAGCCAAAACCACACCTTGACCATCAGGAATAACTAAAGAGCCTTCATTTAATGCTTTTTGGAATTCTTTGTTTTTGTATGCTTCCATACATATTTCAGCATTTGGAGTATAAATGGTGTGGGTTTTTTCTGAATTAATAAAAGTTAACAGAGTTTTTAGTGCGTAATCTTTAGTTATATTATCAATCATCGTTCCAAGTATATTAGTTTTCACGTTTGTCTCCTTTTTGATTAACTAAAGAAATAGCTAGAGAAGCATTTTCAATTGCTTTTACTCTCATAATTGCAGTTTGATCGTGTAACTGTTTAACAATTTTATTTTTATTAGTTGTTATATCGTTATATACTTTTATCATATCATTCATAGTTACATCTTTTACATTTCCAGCTATTAAATTAGAAAGTTGAATATAATCCATAAAACCACGTACTTTTGGTTCATATTCAATTGCAATTGAGGGAACTTCACAACAAGTAGCAAAAATCAAAGAATGTAGTCTCATTCCTAATAATAAATCTAATTGATTAATAATACCCATCACCTCTTCTGCTGAATAATATTCAGATAATATATATGAAGGACTTTCCATTAGTCGGCTTATATGTAAACTTAAAATTGAATCATCTATATATTTTCGTTGCATAGGAATAAAAACAGTTATAAGACCATATTTCTTAAATAACATATCTGCAAAAAGAGCAATTTCACGGCTACATTTTTTTTCATATCCCTTCCATTCTCTAACACAAATTCCTAGAAGAGAGTGAGAAGAGGAAATCCCTTCTTTTTTTAAGATTTCTTTTGCCCTTGATGGAGAACAAGGATAGGTAGTTACGGCGGGATCAGCTGTTATTGTAATTGTAGGTTTAGTAATTCCTAGCTTTTTTAGTTGAGTAAGAGATTGATTTTCTCTTAGGGTGATTAAATCAATTTTATTTAAAACAGATTTGGTCACTAAAATATTAAATTTCTTCTGTAGTAATTTCACTCCATTTGCATATAACATTGTTTTTTGCCCAAAAAGTCTAGCAAGATATAGCGTTCCAAGATAATATAATAAAGACTTGGTTGAAGTGCTTTCTTGTATTAAGGTTCCCCCACCATAGACGAATAGATTAGAGCGTTTCATCATGTTAATAATTTGTAATAAACTAAAACGACTAATAGAGTCAACGCCAATCATTTTAGTTGTTTCAACAGGGTTTCTAGATAAAATCAATATTTTAATATCGCTTTTTATGTGTTTTAAATTATTTATAATTGAATCTAATAAAGCATCATCACCAATATTCATAAAACCATAATAACCTGACAAGATAATGTCATAAGAGTGTTTCCCTTTTTTGAACCATGAAAGAACATCTCTATAAGCGTACAGTTGTAAAGTTGCCATTTTTTCTAAAGAAAATTCAGTAATAGCTTTTTTATATAATTTTTTTCCAAATTGTTCACGTAAATTGCTATTATTAGCTAAAGTTATTAAATGAGTTACTAAACTATTAATGTCTCCAGGATTAAATAAAAAGCCATTTTCTCCGTTAATGAATAACTCAGGAATACCTCCGACATTAGTGCTTATACTTGCTTTTTTACACATAGCACCCTCAAGAATGGAATATGGAAATCCTTCGCTAATAGAGGTTAGTACACTAATATCAATAATATTCATTAATTCATATGGATTATTTACCCATCCAATAAAAAACACTGAGTTTTCTACACCAAGAGAAGATGCCAATTTTTTTAACTCTCTAGCTTCGTCTCCTTCACCAGCAATAATAAAAACAATTTCTTTCTGTGTTTCTTTTATAATACTTGCAGCTTTTATTAGTGTATCTATACTTTTTACTCTACTTAAACGTGCTACGGTACCAACATAAATAGTCTTTTCATTGTAAGGGATATGATATTTTTCAAAAAAGGCTTTTTTATTGTATTCTTTGTTAGAAAGGCTAAAATCTAATCCGTTACAGACAGTATAAACACGATTAGCATTAAATTTTCTATTTATCATCATTTTCCTAAAATGATTAGTTACTGCAACATGAGCATCCATTTTACGTAGAACAAGGGCATTTAATTTTCCAATTGTAATAGCCTTAAAAAAAGAATGAAGATAATCTAATTTATAATCACTATGAATTGTTGTAATAATAGGTAGTTTTGTTGCTTTTTTACAGAAATACCCTATTACATTTCCTTTTGCTCCGTGACAATGTATTATATCTGCTTTCTCTTCTTTAATAATTGAAATAGTTTGTCTAATATCTTTTATCAGGTGTTTATTTCGTATTACTAAAATATCTAAATCAAGTGCATGTGCTTCATCTGCAAAAACACCAGGACGAAAAGAGATAATTTTAACAGAAATCTCCTTATTTAGTTGTTTGACAAGGGATAATACGTGGACTTTTGCCCCACCAATGTCTCCGCCGCCTATTAAGTGAATAACTTTCATTCTTTCTCCAAAAACAATTAATACGTATATTTTACCATATGAAATGATGTTATAATATAAATATTCATTCTGAGGGGGATTACTAGAATGCATGTACTTGATGTGACATCACACCAGTTATTTAAGAATAATGTTAAACAAAAAATATATGATACGTTTGAGATTGAATTATTAAAAAGAAAAAACATTTCTACTCTTAAAGAATGGTTACCTTATAAAGAAAAAATAATGAACATTTTTAAAGCAGCATTTCCAGAGGAGATATTTATAAAACCAGACAAAATTAACTTCCAAATGGTATCATCTGAAGAATATGAGTTTTTTACTATAGAAAATATAAATATTGAAAGTGTATCAGGATGGTATGTTAATGCAACTGTTTATCGCCCAAATATAAAAGGAAAATACTATGGAATAGTTTGTCCAACAGGACATTCATCAAAAACTAATGATAATTATGTTAGATCTAATCAAGCTTTAGCTAGAAATGGGTATATTACTATTTCTTTTGATCCACCGGGTATGAAAGGAGAACATCAATTAGGAAATGATCATTTCACAGATGGTGTTTTAAGTTTTCTTTCTGGTTTTTGGTCAAATACTTTTTTTGTTTTAGATGCTATTCGTTGCATTGATTATTTGGAAACGAGAGAAGATATTATAAAAGGTTCCTATGGAATAACCGGTATCTCAGGTGGAGGAACCACATCGATTTATGCTTCTATCCTTGATAGTAGAATAAAAGCTTGTGCACCGGTATGTTGTGTTTCAAATTCATTACATCACTTATTAGAAGAAAATTATACAACATGTCCAGAAACAATAGGATTTAATTATTATAAACACGCTATTGACTCTGAAATGTTATTATCGTTAATCGCTCCAAAGCCACTTTTGTTAGTTGGAGGTAAAAAAGATGAAGTGCTAGACGCTCAACTGGCAATAGAAACCATGAAGCATGTACAAGAAAAATACAAATTATATAGAAAAGAGGATATAGCATCAATTTATATTGACCCTAATTCAGGACATCAATATTCATTAACTATGGTAGAAAAAGTCGCCGAGTTTTTTAATAAACACTTAAAAGAAAATTCAAAAAAAGTTATTTGTCTTAAAAAAGATGATATTAAATATATGAATAGGGAAAAATTGCTATGTTATCCACCTGATAAAACAAGTTTTCAAAATATAAACAAACAACAATTTCTTTTTAATAAAAGAAATTTTACAGAAAAAGACATGAGAGAATGGATATATTCAAGTGAAGTTAATATTAATAAAATAACAACAACAACAGGTAAAGCGAAATGGGCATATAAAATAAGCAAACAAGTTTATGAAACCAATGAAAAAATGAAACTACCAGCCCTTTTACTATCAAACTATTTAAAACCATCTGAAGAAGTACTGTTGTTTTTCACAGATAATGGAAAAACCACTCATTTTATTAATGAAGGATTTTTATCAAAAACAGCGGGTATGGTAGCTTCTAAGTCAAAACAACCATATAAAGAGGTACTATCTGTTGATCTTTCAGGGTTTGGTGAACTTTCCATTGAAAAAGATGGTTATGATTTTACAGGGTGGTGTTCTCAACTAAGAAATGTTTCGTATGCCCTATTATTCTATGGAAGTAGTATTGTTGAACACAGAGTAAAAGAAATAATGGCAATAATTAAAAATATTTCTGAAAATAAAAAGTATAAAAAAATTATACTATGCGGAAAAGGAAAGGCAGCAATTCCCACATTATTAGCAGCGTATCTATCAAAAAACATTGATGAGACACTTTTAATAGACTTGCCAATTTCTTTTGAGACATTAACAAATTATGTTCCTAACTACTATCTACCGGATAATATTATCCATGATGCACCCCATAAATTTGAAATATATGAAGTTGTAAATAAAATAAAAAATATTACTTTAATTAACCCTCGTCTTGGAAATTTAAGGTTTTATAAGCCAAGTAAAAAGAACATATATCAAGAACATGTTAAAGTAGTTATTAGAGAGGAAAACAACTATGAAATTTAATCCTTATCTTGATAGTTTTAGAAATACTGAGGATGAGTTAAGTCAGTTTGTTTATGAGCTTTGCGAAAATAAACTAGAAATTGCAGAAAAAAAGCAAAAAGAAATAACGTCTGTATTAGAGTGGGAAGAATATAAAAAAGAATTAAAAGAAAAACTGCTTTATAGTATAGGTGGATTAGATTTTATTAAAACATCATTAAATCCTGTAGTTACAGGAACTCTTAACAAAAAAGATTACGAAATAAGAAAAGTGGTTTTTCAAAGCCACCATAATTTTTATGTTACGGGAAATTTATATGTTCCTAATAATATTAAAGGAAAAGCAGCAGCCATTATATTTGTATGTGGGCATAGTAAACTTTCAAAAGCAGAACCAAAATACCAATTAGCAGCAATTGAATTAGCAATAAATGGGTTTGTTGTTTTTATAATTGACCCACCTGGTCAAGGAGAAACGGAGATTAACCCGCATAATAAAGAAATTAAATGGGGAACACAAGAACATTCATACTATGGATTAGCTTGTACTTTAATGGGTAGAAATATTATTAGCTATTTTATTTGGAATATTATAAGAGCAGTTGATTACTTAGAAACTCTTGCTTTTGTTGATCATAAAAAAATAGGAATTTCCGGAAATTCTGGCGGTGGAACACAATCATCCTATGCTTTTTGCTTAGAAGATAGAATAAAAGTTGCTGCAATAGGCTGTTATATAACTGGACGAAAACAATATTTGCGATTAGGACATGCCCACGATAGCGAACAAAACATTTATAATTGTATGGAAATGGGATTTGATTACAGTGAATTTATCACAGCTGCTAGTCCTAAACCTGTTATGGTGCTTTCACAACAATATGATTTTTTCCCCATAGAAGGTGCCATTGAGTCAGTTAAAAAAGCTAAAAGAATATACTCTCTATATGGAAAAGAAGAAAATGTAACACATGTTATTGATAAGCAAGTTCATGGTTTGTCAGATATATTGAGAAATAATCTTGTTAAATGGTTTGTGAAACACTTTAAAGATGACAATTATGTTTCACGCGACCCATATCCTTACCTTGAAACAACTTTAAATCTCCAATGTACTGGTACAGGTCAAATTATTGATGAGTATCCAAATAGTGTTAGATTAGAGAATTTGATTTATAAAGAGTACTTATATAAAAAGGAAAGAAAGACACCACTACTTGAGAGAATAAATAAAGTATTTCCAATAAGCCAAAAAGAAGGATTATTACTAGAAAGAAGACTTCATTCTTTTAACTTTAAAGGATATAAAGGAGAAAAAGTATTTTATTTAACAGAAAACAAAGTAACGGCTGGTGGAATATATTTCTATGGTAAAAAGAGTAATGAATGCACATATCTATTATTTGAAGATGGAAGTAATGAAATTAAGTTACAAACTGATAAAATTCTAAAAGGGTTACAAAAAGGTGATGTTTTTGTTATAGATACTAGAGGAATGGGAGCATTTAAGAACAAAGCAATTAATGAAACTGTCTATTACTCTTTTTTTGGAACTATTAATAAATTGGCAAATGATGCTTTAATGGGCGGAACTTCATATCTTGCAATGCAGCTTCACGACTTATTAACAGGATTAAAAGTAACAGAAAAAAACATTTCAATAATTGCATATGGAAAACAAACACTTGTTGCTTTGTTAGCGGGAAAAATATCAACCCAGATAACAAAGGTAGTAACAGTAAATGGAATTACTTCATTTGAACAAATTATGAAATGTAATTATGAATTTGTTCCAGAGATTGAAGTTTTTAATATGGCAGCGTATTTTGATGTAGAAGAATTAATGATATAATAACATTAATAAAAGGGGGTTAAATAATATGGCAAAATTATATTTTAGATATGCTGTAATGAATGCAGGTAAATCAACACAATTATTACAAATTGCACATGATTATGAAATTAATAATAATGAAAAGATTTTAGTTTTAAAACCAGAAGTAGATACTAAGGCAGATACAATGATTGTAACAAGAATAGGTTATGATGCTTTAACAAGAGAATGCAATTTTTTAATAAAAAAACAAGAGAGATGGCTATTTGATAAAATAGAAAGCCTTGATAGCATTGCAATTGTGTTAATTGATGAAGCTCAATTTTTAACAAAAGAAAATGTATGGGATTTAGCAAGAGTAGTAACAGAACTTTCAATACCAGTTATTTGTTTTGGATTAAAATGTGACTTTAGAGGACACCCTTTCCCAGGTAGTACATATTTATTTGCACTAGCACAAGATATTGAAGAAGTAACAACTAGAGCAATATGTAGAAAAAGCCAGAAACCAGTAAAAGCTACTGTTAATATGAGACTTGTTAATGGACGACCTGTTTTTAGTGGTGATCAAGTTTCAATTGAAGATGAAGACGTTGTTCATTATGAACCTGTATCTCTTAAAGAATTTATGAAAAGATTTATTAAAGCTGGTGAAAAATATTAATACAAATTAGTCTAATCATTAACATATATACATTATTATAAGGGGGAAAAACAGATGTTTACACAAGGTTTAGGAAACTTATATCAATTAACTAATGCAAAAACCAGATCAATTTGTGCAGAAAATCCAACAGGACAAAAAGGTAATGGCGCAAAAGCTGCTGCCACTGGTGCTAGCCAGGAAATGGGTAAAGGATGGAAATGTAAACCATGTATTACAGTAAAAGCTGGGGAAACAGCTGTTTTAGCTAATGTTTCAGGTAGTGGTGTAATAAGACATATTTGGATGACAGCTGATTCTAGAATGTTACGAGCTGGAGTTCTACGATTTTATTGGGATAATGAAGCAATTCCTTCTATTGAAGTTCCTTTTGGTGATTTCTTTGGAATGGGTCTTGAAAGAAGATTCGATTTAAATTCATTACCCGTTGTTTGTAATCCAGATGGAGGGATGAATTGTTATTGGCCCATGCCTTTTAGAAAAGGTTTTAAAATTACATTTACAAATGAGTATAATGAAGATGTACACGGGTTTTTCTTTCAAATAACATATGATGAACAAGAAGTCGACAATAGTGCTGGTTATTTTCATGCATCTTGGAGAAGGTCAATTACTACAAGGAAAACCCCAGAGCATATTATTATAGACAATATTATAGGAAAAGGACAATATGTTGGAACATCTCTTTCTTGGATGCAATATTCAGATTGCTGGTGGGGAGAAGGTGAAATAAAGTTCTTTATGGATGGGGATGGTGAGTATCCAACTATTTGTGGAACAGGAACAGAAGATTATTTTGGCGGTGCCTGGAATTTTGGAGGTAATTACAAAGATACTTTTGGACGACATTATAGTACACCATTTTTAGGGTTTCCTTATAGTGAAAGGCAAGAAGGAAAAGTTCCAAAACACAGTATGTATCGTTGGCATGTAATGGATCCAATTCGATTTGATAATAATTTAAAAGTAACAATTCAAGCACTTGGATGGTGGCCAGAGGGAAAATATCAGCCATTAACAGAAGATATTTCATCTGTTGCATATTGGTATCAAACCGAACCTCATCAAGAGTTTTTTAAATTACCAGTAAAAAGTGAAAGGTGGGGACGCTAATGATGACGGTTATTCAAATATTAATTATATTTCTGGTCCCATATTTAATTATAGTAGGACAAAGAAAATTTAAAATTATTAGAATATTAAGTCCAATTTTAATAGCATACGGTGTTGGTATTCTATGGGGAATTCTTGAAGGAATTCCTCTAGATCGCGATTTATCTATGACTATATCAGAAATTTGTGTTCCCCTTGCAATTCCACTAATTTTATTTTCTGCTGATTTTAAAAAGTTTATGCACTCAGCAAAAGCAACTATTAAATCTTTTGTATTAGTTATTGTGGCAGCGTTTAGTAGTGCCCTTTTAACTGGTATCTTTTTAAATAGTCAATTAGCAGAAGCCTCTAAAATTTCAGGAATGTTAGTAGGGTGTTATACTGGTGGAACTCCAAATTTAATGGCAATTGGAATGGGTTTAAGTATAAGTGAGGAAACATTAATAGTAGTTAACACTAGTGATATGTTATTAGGTGCAATTTTCTTCTTACTTCTTATTAGTGTTATGAAACCTCTTTTATCAAAGTTTTTAAAACCATATAAACATGAGGATATTGTGGAACAGGCAGAAGAAAGAATCTATTTTAGAGATTTAGAGAAAAAAGAAAAAATCGTGGCAGTTAAACAGTCTTCGATAATATTAATAATTTGTGTTGCAGTATTAGGACTTGCGGTTGGTATAGCAATGCTTATTACAGGAAAAATGGATGTTGCTATTATTATGCTATTGGTTACAACTGCTGGAATTATTGGTTCCTTTAGTAAAAAAGTCAGAAAAGTTAAATACACATATGAGATTGGACAGTATATTATATTAGTTTTTTCAATGGCTCTAGGAACAACTGTTAATTTACAAGAAATGCTAAAAGCATCACCAACAATTTTACTTTATGTTGCAGTTACTATGTTTGGAGCAATTATTCTCCATCTAATTTTAGCGAAAATATTTAGAATTGACGTTGATACTGCTATTATTACTATGACAGCAGGCGTTTATGGACCAGCATTCGTAGTTCCTGTAGCAGATGCAATTAAGAACAAGGAAGTAATTGTTGCAGGTTTAACCTGTGGATTGGTTGGATATGCTGTTGGTAACTATTTAGGATATTTAGTTCATTATCTAGTTACTTTGCTTTTATAATTTCAAAAACAAACTCTGAAGATGCAATTGGTGAAATTGTTAAAAAACTAATTCTAGTAAGATGATTTCCCCAATTGCTAATCAAACGTTCATCAGTCAGTGTAATAATTTCGCTGCTAAATTTTAATAAAGTACTATCATAAATTAAATGTGTTTCACCAATGCAAAGAGTATTAGGTGATACAATTTTTATAGAACATGGTGTTAGAAATGAAAACTCAACTTCTGCTTTTTTATGATATAGTGAAACATTGTCAACAATACTAACTGAACTTTCTTTATCTCTAATTAATGATGCAGTTCTAATTAAATTACTAATTCCAATATTCTCAGAATATGCTTTTTTTAAGTTCATTGATAAAGAGGTTTTTAAATCATTATGACTATAGTAAACATCAGTAGCTTTATAAAAATGACCTACCTCTTGATGTTGATTGTCTATGCTTGGAACATTATGGTATTTTGATTGCATTGTCCAAAGAGAATATCTTTCTAGGCTAAAGGTTTTATGTGAATATATTTCTACACCTGCATCTACAAGTATAGGTTTTGCATCAAAGAAAACAATAACATTTCCCACATCGTTATGATTATGGCTTTCATCATTGTGCCCGCCTTTACATGATAAAAAGAAACCTCTTTCACTTCCTTTAGTTTCTCTAGCGGTCATTACTTGACAATTTTCATAATAATTAGCTATAGGTAAATAGTCTATTAGAGTAGTATCTTGTAAATAAAAATTATTTTTTATTAGTTCGTGGTGGAATGCATAATATAATATATTATCAATAGAAGTTCCTTTTATTAATTGAGGGAAAAAACTACTTTCATTATAAAATTTTAAAGCAAAACGAAGTAATGTCTCATTTTCTGTTTGCCTAGCATATTTTACAATTTTATTGTTTAAGCAAACATTCTTCATGTTTGAGTCAGCAAAATTAATAAAATTACCGTTTCCAATGTATGCTTTATACATGAACTCACCCATTTTATTGATTTTGTCTTCTTTGCTTATATCAATTTGTCCATTTGTAGCTATTGATAAAATTTCTAAATAATCCATGAGAGTTCCAGGTGCCATAAACCAATAGCCATTTCCTTCATCACAACATCCATCATCTGAATAATAATTAATATAATTATCAATGATTTCCATAGATTTTAAAACACCAGCTTGCCTTTTCTTATAATCCTCTTCAATAAATAATATTGCCAAAAGTGAATGATAAGTACAGTGAGGAGTCCAATTGTTTATGGGATGTAAAATATTCATTACTGGGTTTATTTTTCTAGTATAGGCCATCCACCAAATATCTGTGCGTTCATAAAAAGGTGTCAACACTCTTTTTTTTACTTCTCTTACAATCATTTTTCGTAAATTTATATCAATTGAATCTAATTGACTACCTAATAGATATAGAAAATAAGCCAAAGAAGAAGCTTTGTTAGATGAAGATAAATCAATAACAGGATCATCTTTATCAGGGAAAATACAAGGCCATGAAGATGACATATACAAACAGGCAGGATTATACCATATAGTTTCTTCACAAAGTTGAAAAATACCATTAACTACCTGATCTATGAAACGTCCTTTATATTCTGAACATTCTGCAAAAACACAAGATGAAAGGGCTTGAAAGTTTTCATTAGCTCTAACAATGTAATGTTGAGGAGTATTTCCTTTAGAAAAATCTATATATTTTGAAGCAGAGGTATTTAGAAAGTCATAATTTAAAAATTGCTCACCACGTGAGATTAATGCATCTTTTATTTTTTTAGGGATTTTCTCCCATTTGTCCCGCTGATTTGCTGCTGGATATGGAGTAAAACATTCTTTTGATAGTAACAACGAATGTAGTGTTTCTTTATATTTATCAACTAACATAAGCTTCCCCTTAATGATGTTTTTCTTTAGTATAGATGAATATGATATAATTATCAATGAAAGGAAAGCGATGTATAATAATAAAAAAACAGTCATGATATTTTTACTAGTTATTACCATTTGTTTAATTATGGTAGGTTGTCAAACAAGTGAAGATATTCCTACAATTACAACTACATTTTTAAACCCTACATCAGTTTCTTCTCAAACTATATCAACTACAAGCAGTAACACAACTAATAATAACCAAACCACAGGTTCTACAAATTCTCAAATTATAACAACTACAACTACAAAGGCTATAACAACTTCTCCAATTGAAAACATTACAGTTCCTAATTTCATTGGTATGAATATGACACAATTAGAAGAAAGTGGAATGATAATCAATAAGGTATATCAATATAGTCGTGATATATTAAAAGATATAGTCATTTCTCAAAGTATAAAAGAGGGATTGATTGTTGAAAAAAATCAAGAAATTATTTTAACTGTTTCAGATGGACTCCCTATAATTACATATGGTTATGATCTAACTACATTAAATGTGCCAAGTGAATATACCCATGGACAATATTATTTTACAATTAATCAATATGATAATAATGTTTTTTTGCGAATAATTAATGGAATTGTAGTAACACATCAATTAATTATTACTGACTGTCATTCCATGTTATTTGACCAAAATGAAACAATCTATTATCAAAAAATTAGTGATAAAAATCTTTATTCATTTAATCTTTCTTCAAGGGAAAACAAAAAAATTGTAAATGAAGTAGTTAATGAGTATCACCTAAATGAAACCACGCTTTTTTATGCTACTAATACACAAGTAAAAGCATATTCAATCTCCTCTCAAAACATAACAACTATTGCATCTGTTAAAACTACATTTTTTCAAGTCGTTAATCATTTATATTATTTATCAAATGAAAACGGGAATACATACTTGTATGAATATAATGGAACTACAAATAAAAAGTTATTAGAAGCACCAATTAGTTCATTTATAATTCATGACTTTAGAGCATATTACTATGAAAATAATAACCTTTTTTATGTAGATTTATTAAACGGACAAAGTTATCAAGCAACAAGTGAACAACAAGCACAATTATATTTCTAATTATCGTGAGTATGACGATGATGAATATCTGGTTTATGTTCATGTGAATGAGTAATTTTTTCATGAGTATGAAGATGTGAGTGGTCTGGTATATTATGATTATGACTATGGTGTAAACCATTATGTGAATGTAAATGATTATGAGTCATGACTGTATGAGTGTGTAAATGATTGTGTTTTTCAAAAACTGCTAAATATGCACCAAATAACATTAAAGGTAATGCAACATAAAATGAAAGAGATAATGTTTCATTAAAGAGTATTAATGAGAAAATCACACCTAGAAAAGGAGCTACTGCATAAAGAGTACTAGTTCTAGCAGCCCCTAAATGACGCTGTGCTTTTATATAAAAGAAAATACTTAATCCATATGATACAAAACCAAGGAGTAAAGCTAATAACATAGGATAGAGTAATATTTGTAATGAGAATCGCTCAAAAACAATATATACAAGTAGTGCGCCAATACCTGAACCAAATCCTTTTAAAATAACAATTTGATATGGGTCTTTATGTGACATGTTTCGAGTAAAATTATTTTCAAATCCCCAGGTTATACAAGCTAATAAAACAAGAAGCGAGCCATATGAGAATTTAATAGTAGTTAACTGAACTAAATCTATGGTCAATAAAAAACTAGATAAGGTAATAAAGAATATTGCTAACCACATTCTTCTACCAATTGCCTCTTTAAAAATCATAAGCGCAACAATCGTTGTAGCAACCATTTCAAAATTAAATAGTAAAGATGCATTAGCACTTGATGTTAGCTTTAATCCATATAGTAATAAGAACGGGGCTAAAATATCCAAAAGAATCATTAAAATAGCCCATTTTCTTTCTCCTTTATCTAAAGGGGCTTCATTATTTTTATTCCTTTTTCCAAGGTATATAAAGCCCATTCCAATTCCAGCTCCTAAATAGAGTAAAGAAGCTAGTAACAAGGGAGATAAACTCTCTAACAGTATTTTTGACAAAGGAGCATTAAGCCCAAAAAGAATTGCTGCCAAAAGGGCAAATAAAATTGCTGTTACTTGAGTATTTCTTTTTTTCATTTAGTTAACTTATAATCTCCCGCTGACAATGATACACTTAATAATTGTCCAGTTATTGTTACTTTGTTAGAATTGAACATAGCTGCATATTCCTTTGGAAGGTATAATGTTGCGTAACAACCATATGGAATTGTAATATCTAAACTAAATTTATCATCAGTCTTTTTCCATGAACTTTCTATTCGGCCACGAACTGTTTCTACATAACAATCAACAAAGGTTAATCCACAGTCAATGTTTGGTTGCATAATAATATGTTCATAACCTGGAGAATTTTCATCAGGTTTAATTCCACCTAAGTATTTATACATAGAAGCCACCACATCAGAAAACATATGATGATTATAAGAACCTGTTCCGTTCCAAGTTTCCCAAATAGTTGTTGCCCCTAGCTTTAAAATATTACCAAACCCAGGAAATGTTTCCTGTGTAAGCATTTTAATTGCAGTATCAAAATTATTTGTTACACCTAATGAATTAAGAACATATTTGTTTCCTAAAATTCCAAAATCTAAATGATCATCTAGTTCTTTAATTTGAGACAATAATAATTCTGTTAATGGTTGTTTTTCATCCTCATTGGATAATCCTTGAAAAAGCATACAGCCAGTAGATGTTTGACAGTTACCAGATACAGTCATTTTTTCTTTGTCAAAATATTTATCTCTAAAAGATTTTTTTATTTTTGTAGCCAGCTGTTGGTAGTATTTGACATCATCTTGCTTATCTAAAACAGAAGCCATTTTCGAAATAGTATCAGCAGCATTATAAAAATATGCAGTATCAGTTAATTCAGTTGGAGCTTTAAAAGATGACATGTTTATACTAATAGAAGGACCTTCAAAAGGAGCACACCAATCGCCAATTCCATAGTTAACAATAAAATTTTCAGCCATTGACTCCATGTATGAACAATGTTTTGTTATGGTATCATACATTTTTTCTAGTATTTGGATGTCACCATAGTGAGTATAAAGATACCAAGGAATCAAGGTTAATGCACTTGACCAATCAGGTCCATTTCCCCAATTATAGCCCCATCCCGTTGAAGGAACTACACAAGGAATAACACCACTAGGTTTTTGTGCATCTTTTATATCATATAACCATTTTTTAAATTCATTAATAGTAATATAATTATACATTGTCTGTTCTGAAGATAAACTAGCATCACCTGTCCATGAGTTTTTTTCACGATGAGGACTATCTGTTAATAAACCATGAAAATTACCAATAGTTGACCAATGGGAAATATCAATAATTTTATTTAAAATATCATTAGAAGTTTTAATTTTTCCTTTTCTAGGAAGATCAGTATGAACTACAAGTCCCTTAACGGTTTCCAAAGTTGGCTCTTTTGATAAACCAATTAATTCAATGTATTGAAATCCATGGTAAACAAAACGCGGACTCCACAATTCAACTTTATCACTTTTCTTTGTATATTTATCTGTTTGAAAGTCTCCAGTTCTTGTAAAACCTGAATTCCATCGACGATTTAAATCAATACCATTATCCATTAATTTTTCGTTATAGATAATTGTTATTTCATCACCTTTTTTACCAGAGGCTGCTAATTCTACAAATCCTGCAATATTTTGACCTAAATCAAAAATCCAAGAATCTTGTGTAGATTTCCAAAACCTTATGGGTTTTATTGCAGTAGTTTGTCTAATTGGTTCCATTTCCATTGAAGTTAATAAACCACCTGGAGCTCTAATGTTTTTAACATCGTCCCAATCACTATCATTACATGTTATATTATTCCAATCAGGTATTTCTAAATTTGCATCATAATATTCACCATTTCTTATACTATTAAAGATAATTGGACTATTAGTTGATTTCCAAGATGAATCAGATGCAATTAC